>JAQWBY010000069.1 GCA_028706165.1 Lentisphaeria bacterium
CGAGGGCGATCTGCTTGGCGTTGCTCGCGCAGGAGATGGCTCGCGCTTTTTCCCGCGCCTTGCTCAATGCCGGCAACAGCATCGCCGCCAAAATGGCGATGATGGCAATGACGACTAGCAACTCAATTAGAGTGAACATGACTGGCGATGGCTGGCGGCGTGAGGCGTTCATGAGTGTCTCCTCCATTTGGGGGGGCGGGATCGTAAATTCTTCCAGGTGGGGCCATGATCAAAAATACTGGGCACATGGCGTAATGACAACCAACATTCAGTATACGAAACATTCGCAGCTATTGCAAGGATTTTGGTGAAGAAATAAACACGTACGGCGCGGCGATCGGCTTGCGAAGGCTTGCGACACTCTTCTTCGCGCCTTGGCGTCTTCGCGTGAGGAAAAAATACCCGTGCGGCAAGCCGCCCGGCACTGGCCGCCCGGTCCTTCGCGTGAGCTCAAACCATCTTCGCGCCTTCGCGCCTTCGCGTGAGGGAAAAAAGACTCGCGCGGCAAGCCGCGCGGCAGTGACCGCCTGGCCCTTCGCGTGAGCTCAAACCATCTTCGCGCCTTCGCGCCTTCGCGTGAGGGAAAAAAGACTCGCGCGGCAAGCCGCGCGGCACTGGACGCCCGGCACTGGCCGCCCGGTCCTTCGCGTGAGCTCAAACCATCTTCGCGCCTTCGCGCCTTCGCGTGAGGAAAAAATACCCGCGCGGCACTGGACGCCCGGCACTGGCCGCCCGGCCCTTCGCGTGAGCTCAAACCATCTTCGCGTCTTCGCATGAGAGTAATTGATTTCCGGGGAAGAACGGTTACGTTTTTCTTTTCATTTTCGCTCCTCATCCTCTGTATGGAAACCACGCATTCATGCCTGACGTCCCCCTGAGTGAATTATTATCGCCGGCGCTGTTGTCCCGCATCGCGGATTACGGTTTGTTGTCCCGTCTGGCGGTAGATGGCTACATGTCTGGTTTGCATCGCAGTACTGCGAAGGGCTATGGCAGCGAGTTTGTGCAGTATCGCGGCTACAGTTCGGGTGACGACCTGAAGTATATCGACTGGAAGCTCTTCGCCCGTCGTGGCAAGCTTTACACGAAAGTCTTCCAGGAAGAGACCACCATGCGTTGCGCGTTGGTGATTGACGCGAGCGCGTCGATGGCCTATCGGGGCAAAGATGCCGTCTGCAGCAAATATCGCTATGCGGCGATGGTTGCGGCCTGTTTTGCGTACTTGGTGCAGCGCCAGGGCGATCAGCTTGGGCTCTTTATTTACGCTGACGACATGCTTTACGCCACGGCACGCGGCCAGCGCGAAGGGCAATTGCGTTCGGTGACGGAGCAGTTGTCGCGGGTGACCCCGGCGGGCGTGGCCTACCATGATGCCGCCCTGGCGCAGGTCGAAGAATACCTCGGCCGGCGGGGTTTGTTGGTTTGGCTCTCGGATTTTCATGGCACGGACGAGGCCCTTGCCCGGCACGTGCGCCGTTTACGGGCGGCGCATCGGGATTGTCTGGTTTGCCAGGTCCTTGATCGCGATGAAATTGATCTGCCTTTTACAGACACCCTGCGTTTTGTGGACAGCGAGAATGGCGACGAGATCACGACGGCACCGGGCGAGGTCTGCGCCGATTACCAGCAGCGCATGCAGGCATTCATGGCCGGTATCCGCCAGGACTGCCTCAATAACAACACGGATTATTTGTTGACGGCTACAGACGACAATCTTGCGGATGTGCTTGGTGCCTACCTGCATCGGCGGGAGGCGTTGCTCTGATGCTGAGATTTGCCTATCCGTGGTTTTTGTGGGGGCTGCTGGCCTTGGCCGGCCCGCTGGTGCTGCATTTGCTCAATCGCCGGCGGCCGCGACAGCTGGTCTTTCCAAGCATCCGTTTTTTGCGGCGCTCGCAGTTGCCGCGGGAGGGGCGGCGGCGTCTCCGCGACCTCCTGCTCCTGCTGTTACGGCTGCTGATTCTGGCGGCGGCGGTGCTGCTGCTGGCCCGGCCACGCTGGCAGGCCGAGCAAGAGCCGACGCCGGATAACGCCGAGCGCCGCGCGGTTTTCCTGCTGGACAGCTCCGCCAGTATGGGCGGGTGGGACAAACTGAACCGGGGCCGAGAGCTCGTAGCGGAAGCCTTGGCGGATGTGTCAGGCTGGCAGGTGTCGTACCTGAGTTACGCGCAGGATGTTCTGCGCGAGGAGCCGCTGGCACCTGTGCCGGGTGCGCATGATGCCGCCATGGCTGCCTGGTCGGCGACGGCGTTGCCCAGTAACCCCGACCCGGCCTTGCGGCGGGCTGTGGCCTTGCTTGTGGGTGCATCGACGGGGCGCATATACATCGTCAGCGATTTTCAGCAGGGCGACTGGTCCCGCGTCTACGACCTCGTGCCAGCTGCTGTTACTCTGCAGATGCTTGATGTCGGCCGTGATGGGGTCGAGAACGCCGGCGTGACCATGGTTCGTGGCGTAGAACTGCCCAATGGCAGCAGCCGCTTTTTGGTGACCGTGCGCAATTTCAGCAATGTGACAATGAAGCGGACCTTGACGGTCAGAGTCGGTCAGGAACGCCAAACCAAGGAACTGGACCTGCCGCCGCTGCGGAGTCAGCGGGTGCCGGTGGTCTTCAGTGCGGCACCCGATGGCAGCCAGGCAGTCGCCGAGCTCGACGCCGATGGCTACGAGCTCGATGATCGCTATCTGTTCTGGGTCGGCCGCACACCGCCAGCCAAGGCACTGGTCGTTCTTCCGCCCGACGACAGCGCCGACAGCCGACTGGACGATTTCTTCGTGCGCCAGGCCATGCTCGCCGAGCAGGATGACGGGTTGGCCCGCTTCGAGGTCGAGACCGTCACTACTGATCTGCTCTTCGGGGTGGATTTCAAGGCCGTGCAGGTCATTTTTCTCTTGGGCTCCGTGGAGATGTTGACGGCTGACGACGTAGATAACTTACGGGCCTTCCTAGAGCGCGGTGGCGTGGCCATGGCCACGCCGGGGCGTTCACCGGCGGTTGCGATGCGCGCGTTGCGCCAGGCGTCGCTCTATTCCGGTCAGTTGCAGGGCATGGTCAACGGCGAGGGCCTGGGCATCGGTAAGGTCGAGCCCGAAAGCGTGCTCGGCGAGCTCTTTGCGGCAGGTGAAGAAAGCGACCTCTACACCTTTGTCATCTTTCGCCACCACCGCCTGGAGCCGGACCTCTCGGCGCAGACAGTCATCAGTTCTCTGGCCGAGCAGCCGCTGCTGCAGGAAAAAATCGTGGGCGCCGGCAGACTTTACGTTTTTGCCATGGGCTTCAGTCCATCCTGGAGCGACATCGCCTTGAGCAATTCGTTCCTGCCGCTATTGCGCGAACTCTGTCTCAGCGCGGTTCCGGCCGATTACGGCGTGCTCCGGTTGAGCTGTGGCGAGGCCCTGCCACAACTGACGACACTTCTGGGCGAGGCCATCGCCTCGTCGCGTCCCATCGACAGTAGCGTTCCCGGCCTGCATCGCCTCGGCGACTGGCCGCTGGAAATCAATGCGCCCTTGCGCGAGTCTATGGCTGAACGCCGCTACGCGGCTGACGTGCGTGCGGCGCTGCAACGCGATAGCGCCGCCAACGCCGGCGGCGATGTCATGTCCGGTAGTGGCGCCATACCCGGTGCGCAGCCATTGGAACTCTGGCGCTGGCTTGCCGTCGTCATGGCCGCCGTCATGCTCGTCGAGCTGCTGTTGCGGACTGCCTTGAAAGTCTAGGAGTGCCGTAGTCATGTGGGACAAGACCGACCAGAACAGCCCTCATTCCGGCCGCAAACGACGCGGTAAGGCGCAGGGAAGCGGCGGCGATGCCCCCGGTGCTGATGACGCCCAACGGGCTGAAACACCGGCGGCGGCTTCACCCACGGGCGCTATGCCTCCGCGCGGCGGCGATGCTGTTACTCCCGCTTCTTCCGTACAACCTGCCGCGAGTGACGCCGCGGCGGCAGCAGCCGGATGTGGCGACGCGGTGGATTTGCGCGTCGGTCGTGAGCTGATTGGCCGTGATGATCGCGTGCGTGGCTTCATGCTGTATCTTCGCCAGGAGCGCCAGTGTTCCGAGCACACGACGAAGAACTATTTTCTCGATCTGGCCCAATTTGTGCAGTTGACGCCGGCGCTGGTTGCCGATGGGCAGTGCTGCTGGTCGAAGTTGACGGCGGCGACGGCACGTCGTTTTGCGATGAGTCTGGCGGCGGCGGGTCTGCAGCACAGCAGCGTCAATCGCAAGGTGGCCAGTCTGCGTTCGTTCTACCGCTTTTTGTTGCGCGAGGGTGTGGTCAGCAGCAGCCCCTTCCGGCAAGTACGGCGCGGCAAGACCGCTCGGCGCTTGCCGACCGTACTGGATGTGGCTGAGGTCAGCAAACTCCTCGATGCGCCCGCCGCGTATTGGGCCGGCCAGGTGGCCACCCGCAGTGATCTACGCAGCGACGCGGAGTTTTCCGCGACGCGTGATGCGGCCTTGCTGGAAGTGATCTACAGCGCCGGCTTGCGCGTGAGCGAAGCGGTTGGTATTGACGGTGCCGATATCGACTTTCTTGGCTCGGTGTTCAAAGTGCGGGGCAAGGGCCACAAGGAGCGCCTCTGCATGCTGGGCCGGCCGGCGGCGAAGGCCCTCCGGGAATACCTGCGAGTGCGCGAGGAACGCGGTTTGGCGGGGCGGCGCGATCCCGGGCCGATTTTTCTCAATCAGCAGGGCAAGCGCCTGACCACGCGCTCGGTGGAGCGCCTGTACAAGGTCTATGTCTTGTCGGCAGGTTTGTCGGCAGACAGCACGCCGCACAAGCTGCGTCATTCCTTTGCTACGCACATGCTCGCGGCTGGCGCAGACCTGCGGGTCGTCCAGGAAATGCTTGGTCACGCCAATCTGACTAGTACGCAGATTTATACGCATATCGACATCGGCCGTCTGCAGGAGGTCTACGCTAAGGCCCACCCGAAGGCATGATGGCGCGTCGCAGCCCGGTTTTCCGCATCGCCGTCGTCGCACTTGGCAAATGCCTCCCGGGCGGGTATTTTTGTGTCGGCTCACGAATGTTAGGAGCTGTCCGATAATAACATTTACATCTATACCCGCGCCCGCAGAAGGCGCCCATCCTCGCGAAAGCAGCCTGTAAGGGTGCGATAGTGCAAGCAAGAAAAGTGAGTTCCATTGCCCCTTTGGCCCTAGTCAGCTTCGCCGACCGGGGCCAAAGGGGCCTAGGAACACGAACATTGTCGCCGTTATACCCAGGGCGGCGCACGCTTTCAGCGTGCTTGCCTTGGGCTAGTATGTTTCGCGCTTTCAGCGCGTCTGCCGCTTCGCGGCGAGGAAAATATTGACCGGTGACAAGGCATTTCGGCAAAGAGCGTTTACGATGAAAAATGTAAACTTAATTAATGAACGACTCCTTACGACGTTATGACCATTGTTTTTTTCAGAACTGGAGCGATAACGGGTGAAATGGCTGCATAAGATCATCAAAGCGGGGCTTGGTCGGCCCTTGCTGCTGTTCTTGGTGCTGCTGTTGGCACTCAATGGCTGGCTGGAGCTACGTGGTGTGCCGGCCGCCCGTTGCCCGCTGCTTCGCGCTTGGTTGGCAAACAGCGGCCTTGACGGCGAGTTCAGCTGGCTGCGCATAGGCGTGGTTCGCGGCATGGTCCTCAATGATCTCGGGGTGACCGTGATGACGCCGGCTGGCCCGGCAGTGATACACAGCGATACGGCGGTGTTGCGTCCGCGTCTGGGGGCACTTTGCCGCGGCAAGATCGTTCCCGACACGGTGATTCTCACCGATGCCAGGGTGAATCTGCTTGACGAGGCACGCCGCAGCATGCTTTTTTGCCGGCTTGACAAGGTGGCTCTCCGCTTGGGCGTTGATGACGGTCTGCTAGTGGATCTGCTGGGGCGCCTCCACGGTTTCGAATTACACGGCTCGGCCCAGCTGGCAAGTGGCCGTCAGTGGTTTGAACAACAGCAGGTGGCGAATTCCGGCGCGCCAGTACGCCGCCAGCAGCAGCTGGTCGCCGGCATCAAGGGCGCGGCAGCAGCGCTTAACCGCTGTGATTTCGGCCACGGTGACGCCCGCCTGGACCTACGCCTGACGGGCGATTGCCTTGATACCCAGTCGTTAAGCGCGCGCGGACGTTTCAGCCTCAGCGATGCCGAACTGGACGAGGTCTTCATCAGCAAATTGCGCGGCACTTTCCAGGTGACAGCTAAGGAAGTGCTAGTCGATCGTTTGCTGCTTTTCATGGGCCGCGATGAACGGTTGCAGGGCAGCGTGCGCCTGGATCGGCAGAGCCAGCAGCTCAGCGCGGAATTGTGGGGGCGGCTGTTGCCGGCCAGCGTGGCCCAGGTTCTCGGTCGTCATGGCAGCGAACTGCCGACATGGCTGCGGGACCTGCCTACTGTTCAGTTCCGCGGCACGCTGCCACCAGCGCCGTTGGCTCTGGCGGCGATGCGGCCTGAAGTGCAATGTCACTTTGGTGCCTCGTCATTGCGGCAACTGCATCTCCAGCGTGGCCAGTTTATGCTCGCCTTGGCGGATCATGCGGTGATTTTGCGTGATGTGCGTCTGGATATCAATGATCTTGAGGGCGAATGGCTCAGCGGCGAAGCGCGTTGGGATTACGCCAAAGACTTGCTTTCCGGCACATTCAGCGGCCAGCTGCAGCTGCTCACACAGTTACGGCGCCTGGGCTTGCGCGTGCCGGAGAAGGTGTTCAGCGTTGAGGACCGCAAGCTATCCCTGTCGCTAGACTTGCAGCCGTCGCCCTTGGCCTGGCGGCAATGGCAACTGGCGGCGACCTTGACGCAACCGCAGCCCCTGATCTGCCAGCGCGAAGTGAACGAACTGACGGCGCGATTGCGTCTGGTTGACGGGCGGCTCAGCCTTGACGGCCTTGGCATGGTGCTGCCGGACTTGCCGGCAGAAGTCCTCGACGCCACCGCCGAGACCGATCTGGGCGAGTTCCTCGACCGCGGGACTGGCGAGCTGCGCTTCGCCCTGCAGCTTCAAGCCAAAGGCGCGAATGGCGATCCCTGGACGCCGGGAATGACCATGGCTGGCCAGCTGCAGTACCGTCGGGACAAGGGGCAACTCCACGTCGCCCTGCAGAGCGCCGGCGACATCTATCCCGATCGCGTTTATCGCAGTTACAGAGAGCCGCTGCGGATTCCCCCGGTTGATATTTTGGCCTTGATTTACTGCACGGAACAGCCCGTGGCCTTTACGCTGGACCTGCCACCCTGGAATGTCGGCCGGGAGCCGTGGCGCTTCGGCGGCACCCTGCGCGGTGAAAATGGCGGCTTTGATACTTTGGCATTGAGCGTGGCCGAAGGCGAGTACGCTGTCAGCGCCCGTGAAACCACCTTCAGCAATCTTCGGGCGACGACATCGATGGGCGAGAGCCTCGCCCTGAATATGCGTATTCAGTACGCCCCTTTCGTCTTTGAACTCAGCGATATCGACGTAGTCGGCAATCCCCGGGTGGCCGATCCCTTTATCATGCACGGCTATGGCCGCGAGATTTATAACCAGATATGGGAGCATGTGCTGTGGGACCCCGCGCATCCCGCGCACATCCAGGCGCCGTCCCTGATCTACACCAGCAACAGCGAGAGTGATTGGCGTCTGACCATGTCCTCCACACTGACGGTGGAAAAAGTTAGCTACCGCGATGCGGTCATCCCGGCGCTGCAAGTTGCTGTCGGTCTGGACTTGCCCAGCCAAGTGATGATTCGACCGATTACGGTGACGGTGCCAGACGGCGTTCTTCGCGCGGAATTTGATATTTTTTTGCAGGGCGTGCCCCAATGCGAGTTCCGCATTCTGCCTTCCGAAGGCACACTTAATCCGAAAAAACTGCTGCAGGCCATTGATCCAAGTTGGGGCAATCTGCTTGCGGACGTGAGTTTTTCCGATGCGTCGCACCTGCATTGCGACGGCTCGTTTTTTCTCAGTGGCGAATCTCGTCTGCAGATCGGCGGTCGCTTGCAAAGTCCCCATTGTACCTATGGAGTGCTGGCGGTGGAGGATGTTGTCGCCGACTGGTCGCTGACGGCCAGCACCCTGCATTGGCAGGTCAAGGATGCCAAATACCTCGGTGGCAGCTTGGCCAGCAGCGGCTTTTACGACACCCGGACCAGTCGTGGCGAAACGCTGCTGATTGCCAACAAGATGTCTTTTGACCGTTTTCTGGCGCAATTGGGCATTGACGAAAAGAACACGGAAGGCCTGCCTGGCCATGTCAATGCCGAAAGCCACGTGCAGATTCTGCGTGGTTGGGCTGGTCGGCCCTATCACTTGGAGGGTACGGGCCATGTGGCCATCCGTGATTCCGAGCTGTGGCAGGTGCCGCTGCTGACCAAGCTGGGCGGATTGCTCGAGGTGACGACTCTCAGCTGGCTCACTCAGCGCCGCTTGGCCGGACTGGGCCGCATTTCGTCGCTGGATGCCGATTTGGAGTTCGTAGGCCAGCGCCTGGTTGTGCCGACCCTGTCCACCAACGGCACCATCATTGCCCTCAATGGCTCCGGCGAGTATAACTGGGACACAGACAAGATGTACTTTCTGGTCAGCGGCGAGGCGCTTAAGGAAGTCAGCATTCTCTCCATGGTACTCAAGCCGCTTACGTGGGCCTTCCACGCCGAATTGACCGGCACGCGCGCGAAAAACGAATGGACTCTGCGGACGGCCCTGCGCAAAATCTTTTCGACGGACTGATAGGCGGCCCGGGGCGTTGGCCGCGTAAGTGGTCAGCCATTGATATTGGCGGCCTCAGGGGACGCCAGGGACCAGTGGGACTGATTGGCGGCGGGGCGCTGGGGCGAGGACTCACGTCTCACGTCTCACGACTCATGGCCGGGACTGTGGGGACTTTCGGGACCGTGGGGAATGACGCTTTGGACACAAGAGACTGATTGGGGACTTCTTGGACTTCGGGGACCGGTTGTTTGATACCCGGTACTGCCCGCGCCGGACAGAGGCATACTGTGCATCCATTCTCAATGGGTGACCGATTACGTTGGCCGCGTGGTTTTTGGCTTGCTGGTGTTGTCTTATTTTCATGGTAAAGCATATTATGTATTTGCAGTATGCACATTATGCCGAGCTGGCGTCGCCGGGAGCAGGTGACAATGGCCTGGGGTACGCTGGTTGGGGCATGAATGCCTGAGAGACAACGGGTTACCGGGCGGGGCCACCCGTGAAAGGGGTACCATGTTTTTTGATAAAATCAAGTCCTTGCTGTCGAACGACATCGGCATTGACCTCGGTACGATGAACACGTTGGTTTATGTGGTTGATCGCGGCGTGGTTCTCCAGGAGCCGTCGGTGGTAGCGATCAATGCCGACACTGGCAAGGTCCTTGCTGTCGGCAGCCAGGCCAAGATTATGATTGGCCGTACGCCGGGCAATATCCGCGCTATTCGTCCCATGCGGGAGGGGGTTATCGCCGATGCCGAGGTGACTGACGAAATGCTGCGATATTTCATTCGTCGCGCCAGTGGCCGTTTCAAGATCATGCAGCCGCGGGTGCTCATTGCCGTGCCGACGGGCATTACCGGCGTGGAGACGCGCGCTGTCCAGGATAGCGCGCGTCGTGCCGGCGCCCGCGATGTGCGGTTGGTGCAGGAGCCGCTGGCCTCGGCGATTGGCGTTGGCTTACCGGTTGAAGAGCCTACGGGTAGCATGGTCGTGGATATTGGCGGCGGCACGACGGAGGTGGCCATCATCTCCCTGGCGAACATCGTCCACTCCGCCAGCGTCAAATGCGCCGGCGACGCGATGGACGAGTCGATTGTCAAGCACATGAAAAAAGTCCACAATCTACTGATTGGCGAACGCACTGCCGAAGAAATTAAGATACAGATAGGCAGTGCCTACAAGATGGACGAAGAGAAGCAGATGGAAGTCAAGGGCCGTGACATTGGTCAGCATGGCAGCTGTCTTCCCCGCATGGTGACTATCACCAGCGAAGAAATCCGTGAAGCGCTGTCTGAGCCGGTATCGCGCATTGTTTATGCCGTACGGACGGCGCTGGACACCTGCAAGCCCGAGTTGTCTGCTGACTTGATTGACAACGGCATTGTGCTGGCTGGCGGTGGTGCGTTGTTGCGGGGGCTTGACCAGCTGTTGTCAGAGGAAACGGGTTTGGCGGTGAGCGTTGCCTCCGATGCGTTGCGTGCGGTCGTCAATGGTACGGGCGTGATGTTGGAAAGCGCGCATTCGGTGTTTAGCCAGCCGATCGACTCGTCCATCGGTCGCGGCGACCGCGGCGGCGCCGAGGGCTAAGCGTGACAGCCGTGGCTGGTCCGCTGTCGTCAACAGTTTTTCAGCCCTACGAATGGGCATGTCTAGCATAACTACCGAGAGAGCAAAGCAAGGAGAAAAGCATGGCACGTCCAGTCACAATTTTCACTGGCCAATGGGCCGACCTACCGCTGCAGGACCTGGCGACGAAGATCAAGTCGTTCGGTTATGACGGCTTGGAATTGGCTTGTTGGGGCGATCACTTCGATGTCTTCAAAGCCGCGGACAGTGCCGCATACTGCAAGAGCAAAAAGGCCGCGTTGAAGAAAGCCGGCCTGAATTGCTGGGCGATCAGCAACCATTTGGCTGGGCAGTTGGTCTGCGATCCCAATGACGACTGCCGGTCGGACAACTTTGGCATGCTGCCCAAAAACTGCAATGGCAATGCCGAAAAGAAGCGCGCTTGGGCTGTCGAGGCCATGAAGGCGTCGGCCCGTGCCGCCAAGAACATGGGCATTGGCGTCGTCAATGGCTTCACCGGGTCGCCGATCTGGCACATGCTCTACAGTTTTCCGCCCGTGTCCGATAAGATGATCGACGACGGCTATAAGTTCTTCGCCAAGATGTGGAATCCCATCCTGGACGAATTTGACGCCTGTGGCGTGAAATTCGCGTTGGAAGTCCACCCGACGGAGATCGCCTTTGATCTATATTCGGCGAAGCGGGCCTTGGCGGCCATCAAGAACCGCCCGGCCTTTGGGTTTAACTTCGACCCGAGCCATCTGCTGTGGCAGGGCGTGGACCCCGTGGCGTTTTTGCGGGAGTTCCCGGATCGCATCTACCACGTGCATGTCAAGGACGCCAGCGTGACCCTCGATGGTCGCAGTGGCATCCTGTCGTCACACCTGAACTTTGGTCAGCCCAATCGCGGCTGGGACTTCCGCAGCCCGGGACATGGCGATGTGAACTTCGAGGAGATCATCCGCGAACTCAATCGCATCGGCTACAATGGCCCGCTGTCCGTGGAATGGGAAGATTGCGGCATGGACCGTGATTACGGCGCCAAAGACGCCTGCGCTTTCGTGCGCAGCACCGACTTCGCGCCGTCGAATATCGCATTTGACGCTGCCTTCGAACACTAAGCGGTGACAATTGTCTGCACTGGTGCCGGCTGGATGACGATCACGCATCCCGCCGGCACTTTTGTTATCCGCAGAGAAGGCTTCTTTTGCATCGGACGCATCGGACGGATCGGACGGATTGATCGGTCTGATCGGTCTGGTCGTCTTTTTGGTTGTCGCGGACGGATCGGACGGATCGGACGGATCGGACGGATCCGATTACTGATCAGTCTGATCGGTCTGATCCGTCTGATCCGTCTGATCCGTCTGATGATCCGCCCGATGTGCCCGATCAAGCAGCCGGATCTGTCTGATCGGTCTGATCCGTCTGATCCGTCTGATGATCCGCCCGATGTGCCCGATCAAGTAGCCGGATCAGTCTGATCGGACTGCGGCAGGCAGTCGAATAGTCTGCCGGGGGTGGTGATTACTGCTTGAGTGGGAGTGCGATGCGGCGTTTTTCGCGGTCGGAGATCAGTCCGGCGGTCATGATTTCCATGGCATCGCGGGAGATGGCCGGGCTGCACATATCGTCGGGTTCGCAGTTATTTTCCAGGCAGTAGATGAAGTGGTTGGCGGCGTTCTGCTTGTGCGGGGGCAGGACGTCGTTGTCGATGGGCTGGGGCTGTTTTTTGGCGTCGTTGGAGATGAGCACGCGGTTGTTTTCGGTGACGATGGTGCCGGTGGAGCCCAGGAAGATCGAGTCGTAGTAGGGGGGCAGTTCGGTCCAGGACGCTTCGGAGCGGCCGAGGGCCTGGTCGTAGATCATCAGCATGGTGCCATTGTCATCGACCGTGATGTCATTTTTGACCAGGCGTTGGCGCCAGCCGATGACTTCCTTGGGGTATCCCAGCAGGAGCCGGCAGATATTTGCGCCGTAGCAACCGAGGTCGACGAAGGCACCGGCGCCGTTGCGTTTTTCGTCATAGAGCCATTCGTAGAAATGCCTGGTGCAGCCGAGTTCGCGGGGGCCGAGGTGGGCGCGGCGGATGCGGATGTCGTAGACGTGGCCGATGGCGCCTTCGCGGACTAGTCGGAACGACGTCTGCATGGCCGGGTACCAGTTGGGATGCCAGTTGATCAGCAGTTTGACGTCATGCTGTTTCACGCTCTGGAGGATCTGTTCCGCCTGTTCGAGGGTGGCCGCCATGGGCTTCTCAATGAGCAGGTGGACATGGCGCGCGGCAGCGTACTCGGCGATTTCCGCCGTGAGACAGTTTTCGGTGGTGACGACCAGGATGTCGAGCTTCTCGCGGTCGATCATGTCCCGCCAGTTGGTATAGCAGGTGGTGCCGGGGTATTTGTTGAGGAATTGCGCCTGGAGGTCCTCGGCCGGTTCGGCAAAGGCGACGACGCGACACTGGGGATTGGCGGCAAAGCCGTCGATGATGCGCCAGATATGATCGTGGACAAGACAAGCCACGCCGATGTTATAGGTGCGGGTACTCATGGTTGGTCCTTTTCTGGGGATGAATGATTGCGGTAATGATATGCCGGTGTGCGTCAGTCGATGGCGACTTCGCGGCCGCCGTTTGCCGCCGAGCGGTAGATGCCGTCGAGCATCTTTTGGATGGCCATGCCGGCCTCGCCGGGGGCGCGCAGGGGCGTGCCGTAGAGGATGCCGCTGGCGAAGTTTTTCATCTTGGCGGTGAACCAGTTGATCATCTGGTCTTCGGGAGTAAATGCCGGCGTGGACGTCAGCATGGTCCCGGCGCGGTCGGTGAAGAGCGCCGACGTCTCCCAGTCGAAACCGCCCTTGCTGCCCATGATCTGGATGTCGTAGCGGTTGCGTTCGATGTGAGCGGCGTATGACGCCTCGACTTGCAGAATGGCGCCGTTCTCGAAGCGGACGTGCCCGATGGCTAGGTCTTCGACCGTGTAGGTCTTGTAGTCCCAGTTTGGCCACTGGCATTGGGTGGCGCAGGGCTTGTCGCCCAGGTAGGTCCAGATATTGCCGACGGCGGCGACGGGCTTTGGCGAGCCCATGCAGTAATGTGCTGCTTCCATTAGGTGCACGCCGAGGTCGATCAGTGGCCCGCCGCCCTGCAGCTCCTTTTGGCCGAAGACGCCCCAGTTGGGGATGCCGCGGCGACGCAGCGCCTGGCATTTGACGTACATGATGTCGCCGATATCGCCGGCATCGCGGGCGCGAACGAACATTTCGGTGGCGGCGCGGTAGCGGAATTGCAGGCCGACCGCGAGGAGCTTACCGGCCTTTTTGCTGGCGTCGATCATCAGCTGGCATTCGGCGGGCGTCATGGCCATGGGCTTGGCCGTCATCACATGGCAGCCGGCATTGGCGGCGGCGACGCTGGCGGGCATATGCACGCCGTTGGGCGTGGCTACCACTACTGCGTCGGGCTGGACTTCCCGCAGCATGTCGTCCCATTTCTCATAGACTGCCGCTACGCCAGTCTTCTTGGTGAACCAGTCCAGGCGCTCCTTGCGGATGTCGCAGCCGCCGACGATCTCGAACTCGGGTATGCGCTTCATGGCGTCGATATAGACATTGCTGATCATGCCGCAGCCGATGACCGCAGTGCGGATTTTCTTGCCGCTGCTCGACGTTTCCTGGGTCGCGAATGACTGAGTGCCAACACTGTTGTCTGCCATAATCACGTCTCTCCATGTTGGGGGTGCACATCGTTACGGCTGCGAAAACCGCAGCTGGCGATAAAACTGCCATTACCATATAGAGCGAGACAACGCTGCGCTTTGCACAAAATGTCTTTTCTATGGCCGAGTCTTTCTAAAAAGCGTCTGCCAGGGCGCGATCTCCCAGTCTACGGGCTATGCCGCAGTATTGCCGTTGCTGGCTTTGCGGGCATGCAGATAGAGTTGCAGGGCGTTCCAGGCATTATGCCAGAACACGTAGAAGGTCGGCCCCAACGCGGCAAGGGGATTGGCGTAGGTGAGGGCGAGATAAATGGTGAAAGAGGTGTTTTTCTGGCCGAGGGTTTGGCTGTTCTCCCGGCGCAGACCCTTGCTGCCGACGACATAGCCGAGAATGAAGTTGAGTATGCAGATGACAAGGGATACGGCCGCGATCGCCCAAATGGTGGCGGCGGTGCCGGTGGTCTCCTGGCTGCGGATGAATCGCGACGCGTCGGCGGCGATGTAGAACAGCATGACGACCCACAGTGCGAAGGACAGGCCTTTGAGGTGTTTGGCGAAGCCGATGGCGCGTGGCTGGGCCATGCGGACGATGCGGGCCAGGTAGAGTGGCACGCCGATGAGCTGGACGATGTTCCAGGCGATGGGCAGAAAGCTCGACCAGCTGAAATGTCCTGACAGTGCGACCAGCAGCAGTGGTAGCGACAGGGGAATGAACGCGTTCGTGAGCACGAAGCCGGTCAGGACGTAGCTGACCTGGCCGCCAAGGAAGCCCATGACGACCGGCGCGGCCGTTGCCGTTGGCGCAATGCCCGTCCAGAAGGCGGCGAGGGCGAGGTCACGTTGACCCGCGGCTTGGAACAATGCGTAGGGGAGCAAGGCCATGATAAAATTGAGCGCCAGCACGCGGAGGTGCGTAGGCTGTATTTTGATGTCGCCGAAGTGCATGGGGATGAACATGATGAACAGCATGGTCATCAGGCAATAGCGGATGACGATGGTGTTGTGCATGCCGGGGAGGGCGGCGCCGGCGGCCATAGCG
>JAQWBY010000070.1 GCA_028706165.1 Lentisphaeria bacterium
CCTGGGCTTTCTTAGGCCGCGCCTTTGGCGCTGAAAACCAAAGGCCGCAAGAAAGCTTGGTAGCAATGGCTGACCAATTACGGGAAAGATATTCTAGGCCGTATTTGTTGCTTTGAAAAGGGGAACTATGGATTGGAAATCGAAAAAAAATGAACTGCTTAACGCTTATGGGCTGAAGCCTGGGGTTAAGCATGGTCGTGCCACTACGGGGCAAATTCGTGCATAGATTATTGATGATAAGGTTATTGAAAAATCCATGACGCATAAAAAAAGACTTGCTTACATTGGTACAAGGAATCACCGATTGGCGATGCCACGTTTTATCACAAGATTTTGCACATTACCTTGTTTTGCGAAGCCTCGTCAAGTTATGTGACGGCTGTGAAAATCTGTAACAAAAACACGATTCTGGCTGATAGTCGTACGATTGCGCGAGGGCTATTTGACGAGCCAGATTTTATATCCGTAGGGTTTGAACGTCGCTGCCGGTGAATCGTATGAATCGGCGTTGAGGAGGTCAAGGGTGTTGGTGTTTTCTCCGAAGTCGATTGTGACATTTTCGATGCAGTGCTTTGTCGTGTTTGCCGCGAAAGCCAGGAGTATGTTTTTTTCGGTCAGGTCGTTGTACTTGTAGTAGCTGACCTTGATTCTTTCGTCTGAAGGCCTTGCGTTGTTTTTCCAGTATGGCATCCATTGTGATTGTTCGATGGGGAATCGTTTGACGATATTCCAGATTGGCGCGATGGCTTCAAGCGGGTGTTCGATATCGTTTGGTCTTGGCAAGATGCCGTGGATGATTGCCATTGCGATGGCGTTTTCGAATGTCCATGCGGGCTTGTTTTCGTATGCGATGAATTCGACCGGGACGCCGACGTTTCGTCCGCAATACTCCGCCCGGAAATACTCAAGCGGCATGTCGTCGTATTCGCCTTTGGTGAACTTGAACTGGAGGTTTTCTCCGTACCAGGTCATGTCGATGTAAGGAAGTGCCGTGACATTTAGGAAGCCGTATGCGTGTACGTTGATTGTTCCTCCTCGTGAATGTACGACTTCGGCCAAGCGCTGGAAGAGTCTTCGCACTGCCTTGATGGGGAATGTGCCCTTGAGGTTCCCGTTGGCGTCATGCCATCCGCATCCGTGTGCGACGTTGTCGCAGTAGTGCGGGGAGGATGTTCCGTCGAGATAGACTCCGTCCGTATGGCATGTATCCATGATCTTTTCGATTCCACTGATGAACCTGTCCTGCCATTTGTTGTTGTAGCAGACCATGTAGTCTCTTTGGAAAGGAACCCTGTACCAGCCTCCAGTTTGCTTGCCCTTGTTGGTGACCATGACGTCTTGGGCGTCCTCTGTCCAAGACGTGTTGAGTGAGGATATCTCGTAGCCGAAATAGGTCAAGACCTTGATGCCTCTTTTGTGGCATTGGGCGACGATTTCTTTGATCTGGCGAGTCGTGAACTCAGATAATTCGAATGCATTCTGGGACTTATTCCACTTTTCGTGGAGGATGAGGGTATCGACGCCCATCTTCTGCAGTCGGTCGTATCTATCTTGTTGTGCCAGGAAGTCGATGTAGTTGCCTTTGATTTTGACGAAGCAATCGAGGTGCAGCGCATTGTGAAGGTAGGGTTGCTTCGGGAATGTCTTGACTGGCGTTGGTTGCAGGATAAAGCTGAAAGCGATTGGTTGGAATGCATTGATTCCGTTTTCAGGTTGTGCCGCTTGTTGCCATCGGCTCGGCTGTCTATCAAGGAGTCTTGCCCTGAGTACGACCGCGTTGTGTTGGTGGATGATCTCCACGGCTCGGTTGTCGTGTTCCGGCTGCCAGTTTTTATCGTTTTCGGCGGCCCAGCCGATTCCGAGGTCGTCATTTCCGATCCAGAGCAATGATTTGAAGGGCATTGCCGAGTTTTGGTCATGTAGTCGTCCCGCCGCGGAAGTCAGCGAGGTAGCGATCACGGTTCCGTCTGCAAGGTGGACGGGTGAATTTGGGCAGAAGCTGAATAGTTTCGCCACATTGGGGTTGAGTGGGATTTCAAGCCACAGCCTATTGAGTTCGAAGCGGAGTTGGCGCGGTTTCGTGAGACCGAAGACTTCGGCGACTGTACGTCCTCGCGGCATCACTTTCATGTCGACCTCGATGCAGCCATCGAAGTTGACCTTGAAGGCCGTATTGACGATGAACATGCCTGAAAGCATAGCGCCGCAGATTGTGGCGGCGCGGTCGTTGTGCTCCTGGATGAATGATTCGCTTTCGTTGTCAGGGTAGTTGTTGTCCCATTGGATGGGCTTGTTGTCTTCGAGACCGACCAAGCGGATTGGCTCAGCCAGAATTTCCGTGCCCTGAGAGACGATAGACGCAGGCAGCGAATTGGCGCCAAAGATGATGGACCTGCCAAGAATGTCGACCTTGTGCATCAATCCTGAGGAAGTGACTTCGACTGGGAGAAATGGAGTTGGAATTTTCATTGTGATTATGTTTGTGATGGTTTTGGTGGCTCTGTCGTCTGTTGGCTTCGTTTGCAACGAAGCTACCTTCTCAGTGGGTTGAAGTCAAATCAACGTTTTGGCAAAGGTTGCGATTCTGTAATCGAGATGTGCAGGCTGCCCCTCCGCGTCCTTGTTTTTCGCCCCTGCGCCATTACTTTACCTTGACCGCCGCCGCCAAGAACCAAGCGTTTATTGACTGAGCAGAGACCCCCGCCATGCTGGCACGCGAAGCCGACATCGTTATTCTTGATTTTGAAAGCACGGGCAGTAGTCCCGGCAAGCCGAATCTCCCCTGGCAGCTTGGCGGGGTGTGCTTCAGCGCTGGCAAAGTCCAGCCCGACCACGGGTTTTCGGTATACCTGCGGGTGCCTGACGACCATCCCTTCAACCCCTACACGCCGGGCCGCTGGGCGTCTTTGCGCGACGAACTGGCGACAGCGCCGTCGCTCCCGGAGCTCTGGCCGCAGCTGCAGCCGTGGCTTCTCGGGCACCCCCTGGGCGCCCATCATGCCCCTACCGAACGCTGCCTCCTCCAGCAGTCATTCCCCCTTCACCACTTCGGGCCGTGGATCGACACCCTCACCCTCGCCCGCATCGCCTACCCGAGCCTGACCAGCTTCCAGCTCGAAGACCTCCTGTCCGAATTCGGCATTGACCGCAAGGTCGCCGAGGTCTGCCCCGACCGACAGCCCCACGACGCCTTTTTCGACGCCGTCGCCTGCGGCTTTCTCCTCCAATTCCTCCTCAGCAGGCCGTCCTGGCAAGACACCAGCCTAGATAAACTCTACGCCGCCAAGGCGACTGCTGCCACCACTGCCAAAAAGTAAACACTTTCATTCTGGGAACAACACCATGCAATACCGACCAATCGGCAACTCCGGCGTCAACGCGTCCATCCTCGGCTTTGGCTGCATGCGCCTGCCCGTGATCGACGGCAAAAGCAATCAGATCGATATGGACAAGACCGGCGAGCTCTTCCGCCACGCTTACGACCAGGGCGTCAATTACTTCGATACCGCCTACGTCTACCACGGCGAAACCAGCGAAGTCGCCCTCGGCCAGGGTGTACGGGACTTCCGTGACAAGATTAATATCGCCACCAAGCTCCCACCGAACCGCTCGCAGTCACAGGACGACATGGAACGCTTTCTCGACACCCAGCTCCAGCGCCTGCAAACCGATCATATCGACTTCTATCTGCTACACGCCCTCAACAAAAACTCTTGGCAACGCCTGGATGAACTCAAGGTCACAGACTTCCTCAACCGCGCCCTCGCCGACGGCCGCATCCGCCACGCCGCCTTTTCCTTCCATGACGACCTGACGACTTTCACGCAGATCGTCGACGCTTTTCCCTGGGCTTTCGCGCAGGTCCAGCACAATTTTATCCAGACTGACTACCAAGCCGGCAGCGAAGGCATTGCCTACGCGGCCGCACACGGCCTTGGCATTGTTGTCATGGAGCCCCTCCATGGTGGTGACTTAGCCCGTGAGAATCCCGCGACCCAGCCCATCTGGGACGCATTCCCGCAGCAGCGGTCGCCAGTCGCTTGGGCCCTGCGCTATCTCTGGAGCCAGCCCAGCATCAGCGTCGTCCTCAGCGGCATGGGCACCATGGCCCAGCTGCAGGAAAATATCGCCCTGGCCGACGACCCGGCCCTCAGCACGCCCTTGTCCGACGCCGAGACGCAGGCCCTGTCCGACGCGCGCGCAGCCCTCCTGGCCCGCACCCGCGTGCCTTGCACCCGCTGCGGTTACTGCATGCCCTGCCCTCACGGCGTCAATATCCCCGGCTGCTTTGAGCAATTCAACAAAAGCTCGCTCTTCAATAACCCCGTCACCGCCAAATTCCACTACGGTATCTTTGTCGGCAAAGAAAAGGACGCATCAAAATGCCGCAACTGCGGCCGCTGCCTCCCCCTCTGCCCACAGCATATCGACATCCCCGCCGTCCTCAAGCAGGTCGCCGAGGAATTTGCCTGATCAATAGCGCCCCCACCAGGCCGTCATCACGGCAGGACACCCGCGCCATGGACATCAAAGCCCCCACTCTCCCCTTCCCTCCGGCCAGCCTCTTCCTCGTCGGCATCGGCGGCATCGGCATGAGCGCCCTCGCCCAGCTCCTGGCCTGGCAAGGCTACCGCGTCGCCGGCAGCGACCGCGGCGCCGATGAGCCCGGCAAGGCCGAACTCTACCACGCCCTCGAACAGCAAGGCGTGACACTTTACCCGCAAGATGGTAGCGGCGTCAAAACCGAAAAACCCGACGCCATCATCATCTCCAGCGCCGTCGAAGACGGCAATGCCGATCTCCTGGCCATGCCCGCGCGGCCCGTCATTCACCGCGCCAGCGCCCTCGCCCAGGCGTTGCAGCGCGTCCCCGCGCCGCTCATTGCCGTTGCCGGCTCCTGCGGCAAAACCACCGTCACCGCCTGGCTGGCCAGCACGCTCAAGGCTCTCGGCGAAAATATCATGATGGTCAACGGCGGCTACGCACTCAATTTCGAAACCGACACCGCACCAGGGAATTTCTACAGCGACTTCGACCCGCACTGGCTCGTCATCGAAGTCGATGAAAGCGACCGCTCACTCACCACCTTCAGACCCGACGTCGGTCTGCTGCTCAATGTCGGCAACGACCACTACAGTCAGGACGAACTGCGCAAGGTCTTCGGCGAATTCCTCCAGAACTGCCAGCAAGGCATCGCCTGCCTGCAAGAACTCGCCCCACTGGCTGCCGGCTCCAGGGCCGCCGTCACCTGCTTCGCCCCCAAACCCAATCCCACCACCCCATCCGTCATCGCCCCCGGCGATTACCAAGCCCGCCCCGACGGCATTCACTTCACGGCCGCCGGCTTTGGCGCCGTCCACAGCGGCCAGTCCGGCCACCACAGCGCCGTCAATGCCTGCGCCGTCATTAGCGCCCTCAAGCTGCTACCGCTAAACGCAAGCAACGACGACATCGTCCGCGCCATCGCCGCCTTTCGCGGCGTGCGCCAGCGTTTCGAAGTGATGGGGCGCCTCCCCAGCGGCACGCCAGTCGTCAATGACTACGCGCACAACCCTGAAAAAATCGCCGCAGCCATCGCCACCGCCCACGAGCGCTTTGGGTCGCCATTGCTGCTTTTCTTCCAGCCACACGGCTTCAAGCCCCTGGAATTCATGCGCGCAGCTCTCAAAGACGCGCTCAAAGCCAGTCTCCAGGCCGGCGACCGCCTGCTGCTCCTGCCGGTCTTCTACGCCGGCGGCAGCGCGTCATTCCGCCCCAGCGCCGCCGAAGTCGCCGACGAACTGGTCGCCGCCGGCCTGCCCGTCGCCGCCGTCGCCGACCGCCAGGCCGCGGAAGCAGCCGTCCGCAATAGCGGCAGCCGCGCCAAGGCCGTCGTCGTCATGGGCGCCCGCGACAGCTCACTCAGACCATGGTGCCAGGCACTCTGCCACGAATAACGAATGTGCCGATCGGTCCGATCTGTCGGTTTTTATCGCGGACGGATCGGACCGATCGGACGGATCGGACGGATCGGACGGTCTTTATCGCGGACGGATCGGACCGATCGGACGGATCCGTCGGTCTTTATCGCGGACCGATCGGACGGATCGGACGGATCAGTCGGTTTGATCAGTCTGATCAGTCCGCTCAATCCAATGCTCTTCACTTAACGATTTCCTTGCCGCTTTTTGCCCCTATAAAACAGCGGGTCTTTTCATTGCCGCGAAGCGGCAGAAGCGCTGAAAGCGCGCTCTATGATAGCCCAGGGCAAGCAGCGCTGAAAGCGCGCGCCGCCCTGGGTACAACGCCAACCTTGGCCATGTTCCTCGGCCTCTTTGGCCCCAGTCGGCGCAGCTGACTGGGGTCAAAGAGGCAATAGAACTTAATGATGCGCCTTGCCAAAGGTCTTTTAGGCCGCCCTTACAGAGTATCAGTCCGATCAATCAGTCGAGGGCAGTAGGGGCGGCCGGCTTCCGCCCAGCCCGGCCATTACTTTCCGCTGCTCTTGGCCTCGGCGAGGCTTTGCCGGAGTTGGCGGTTTTCCTGTTCCAAGGCGCTGATCCAATTTTTCTGCCGCTGGGCGTGTTGCTCAAGCAGTGTCACGCGCATGACGCGTTCTTCGTCGCTGGCGTTGTCCAATTTCAGGCGCAATGACGCGACCAGGGTCCGTTCGACGCGTTCGAGCCACTGCCTGACGGCGTCAATCTGGCTGTCGTCTGTCGGTGCCATGGCCAGGTAGGCCCGGTAATGCCAAACGGCCAAGGGCAGCTGTTCGTCCTGGCGTTCGAACAACATGCCGAGCTGCAAGTGGGCGCTGAGGGCGTTGTCGTTGTTGAGCAGCGCCCGCTGGAACGCGTCCGCCGCGGCGGGGTAATCCTTGCTGTCCAGCAACGCCATGCCCTTATCGTAGTAGGACCCATCGTCGACCGGCCGGCAGGACACCCAACAGCAACACATTGCCCCCAGCAGCAACAACGCCAAGCACGTTTTCATCCCCCTGCCCTCCACGTTACCGCGCTATTTACCACGGGCTGCCAGGCGTCGGCGCAGATGACGCAGTTGTCACGTAGTGACCAGCACGCCACCGAGTTCATGTCCAACAGGAATGCTCCATTGGTGACCTCACAACTGATCTCGCTGCCATCGACCAAGCGGCCGCTGACGCCAAGGCGGGCCATCATGGGCAACAGCCCCGCAATATCCCAAAGCTTCATGTGGCCGACATAGGCCTGCGCCTGGCCGGTTAGCACCGCGGCCAATGCCTCCACCGCACTGCCGCTGGCCACGACCGGATTCGGCATGCGCAGCTGCCCGCTTTTGCAAAAACGCTGTCCGAGCATCAGCACGCCACCCGCCTGCCACGCGCCCGCTGCCGGCGCCAACTCGCGCCGCGTCGCCGCCGTCAAGGGCGCCGTCAATCCCGCCAAGCGGTAATGCACAACGCGCTTGCCCTCGCTCACCAAGATATCGCCGCATTCCGGCACCATCACCGCGCCATGGCGCAGAACGCCGCCGACCATGTGGCCAATGGAAATGCCCCAGAGCGGAAAGCCATGCGCAAAGGACGACGTGCCATCGATTGGATCGACCACCCAGCAGGACCCGCGTAACGCCGCGCGCGCATAGTCAGCGCCGCGTTGCGCAATCGTCTCTTCGCCGATGAAATACTCGCCCGACCCTGGCAACGCCGCGCTCAGCAGCGCTTCGATGTCGCGATCGACCTCGGTGACGAGGCTGCCGTCGCTCTTCAACGTCCAGCTGCTGGCGGCACGATGGGCCAAGGCCCGCCGCCCGCACTCCAGGAGCAGTTCGGCCATGCCTGCGGCGTCCCAGGCACGGGCGCTGCCCTCAGTCACATCGTTGTTGCCAGCGCAGCCCATCAGGCCCAGGCTCCCAGCGCCGTCAACCAATGGCGTGCAATCAAGGCGTGGCCGGCTGGCGTCGGATGCACACCGTCAGCCGCCCATTGCGCCGGACATGCGCGGCAGGCCGCCGCCGCCAACAGCCCGTCCAGAGGCACGTAAATCGCCTTGAATTCCAGCGCCAGCAGCCGCAGCGCGTTGATCTTCAGGTCAAGATCAACTCGCCAAGCCTTGCGATCTTCCGGGTAGGGTAGCACAAAAGGCTCCAGCAGAATGATGCGCGCTGTGGTGTTCTCGCGGGTCAAGCGCAAAAACTCGCGGCAATTGGCCGCGTATGCCTCGACACTGGTCGGGTCATCACGGTCATAACGCCGCCAGGTGTCGTTGATGCCGATCAGTATGGACACCCAATCGGGCTTGAGGTCGATGCAATCCTGCTGCCAACGCGCCACCAGATCCTTCGAACGATTGCCGCTGATGCCGCGATTAAGAAAACGCACGCCCTTTTCCGGGTACGCCGCCGTGAAACGCGCCGCAATCTGCGCGGCATAGCCGTTGCCGAGCATCGTGTCGTTCTCGCGGGAGCGGCCGCAGTCCGTCACGCTGTCGCCCTGAAAAAGCACCGTCGCGCCATCCTGAATCAAGGTCATGATCGTCGTCCTTTCCAAATGCACTTCGCTGGTATTTCCTGCTATGGTCCATGCCGACGCGTCATTGCGCCAGCATGCGTCCCTCATTGCTTTTGCTGCTCAAGATCCAGCAGCGCCTGCAAGCGTTCACGCAGTATCGCCGCGGACGCATCCAGGCCGCGTTGCTCGTCCTCGCTGAGCGTACCCGCGATGACGCGCACAATGCCCTCCCGCCCCACGACGCAGGGCACGCTCAGGCAGATGTCCCGCTGGCCGTATTCCCCCTGCAGCAGCGTCGATACTGTCAGCACGCTGTGCTGGTCACGCAGGACTGCGGCGCTAATTTCCACCAGGGCCATGCCAACGCCGTAACAGGTCGCGCCCTTGGCATCAATGATGTGATAGGCCGAGTGGCGCACCTGCTCCAACACCGCTTCGCGATTGACCGCCGACGCCAAAGGCGTGTCACAGCAACCGCAGCCGGCGCAAATGTCCGCCACCGGCGTGCCGCCAACGTGGGACAGGCTCCACGCCGCCACCTCGCTGTCGCCATGCTCGCCAAGGATGTACGCATGCACATTGTGTATGTCCACCTGGCATTTCCGCGATAGGATATGCCGAAAACGCGCGCTGTCCAAAACCGTGCCGGAACCGAAGACCCGCCGGCGGTCATTCCCTAGCTCCGCAATGGCGATCTGTGTCAAAATATCCACCGGATTGGACACCACGACCACCGGCGCGGCCGTTCCCGATGCCTCGATATCGCCCATGATCGACCGCATAATCCGCGCATTGCGCTCAAGCAGATTCAACCGAGACTCGCCGGGCTTCTGCGCTGCGCCGGCGGTAATCACGATCAGCGCCGCGTTGCCATAGTCACCAGCATCGCCCGCACGGATGGACTGCATCGGCGCGAAAGCACTGCCGTGGGACAGGTCCATTACCTCGCCTTCCACCCGCGCCCGATTAACGTCGACGAGAACTATTTCCTCCGCCAAGCCCTTGATCATCAACGCGTACGCGAAGGACACGCCCACCGCACCCGCGCCGACTATCACGACCTGCCGGCTGGTGCTCCCTGAGTATTTCATCATGTCGTCATGCTCTCCTGAACCATCAGTTGTTTTTCCTCAAAACGCCAAATCGCCATCGCGGCCATACCATCTGCATTCGCAGACCAGCGCCGTCGGGCCAGTCTGCCGCAACATCATGTCCGCATCGGCGGTCACAGTCAAGTCGCCGCCAGGCATGGATACCGTCACCGGCGACTGACAATATCCCAAACGCATGGCGACGGCCGCCACCGCCGTGGCGCTGCTGCCTGACGCCAGCGTGTAGCCCGCACCACGCTCCCATATCTCAATACGGACGCGATGGGCGTCCTCGACGCGCATGAATTGCACGTTCGTCCGCCGCGGAAAACGCGGCGCGCATTCCAACTGCGGACCATATTCCCGGGCCACCGCCGGGCTCAGCTCGCCGTCCCACAACACCACGCAGTGAGGATTGCCCACCGACGCCGCACAATAACGCAAGGTCCGTCCACCCAGCGCCAGTTCTTCGTTGAGTACCTCGCGGCGCGGTCCCGTTACGGGTATTTGGTCACTCCAGAAAGTCGCCCGCCCCATGGCCACGGTGATGGACCGCTGAGGGTCCCCAATAGTCACCTCCACCACGCCGCCAAGCGTCGCCAAACGGAATGGCGATGAGCCGACAAGGCCGTGATCATGCAACCAGCGGGAAAAAATCCGCAGGCCATTGCCACTCTTCTCCGCCTCCGAACCATCCGGGTTGTAGATGCGCAACGCGCAGCACACCCCCGCGCAGTCGGCGGCACTCAGGCTGGCCTCGGCACAAAAGGCCGCAAAATCCTCGCAGCCAGGCATGATTGGCCCCAGCAAGATTCCGTCGCTGCCCACGCCGTAATTGCGGTGACAGATTAGTCGAATGTCCTCGGCGCACATCGGCCCAGCCAGTTCGGCGGGAGACAACACCAAGTAGTCATTGCCCAAGCCGTGATATTTACGCATTGTCAGCATGACACTCCTCAGTTCAGTACCTCGCCGTCGTCAAAATGCACCACCTGGCCCGATGAACCCGATTCCCAGATGGCGTCAATCACCCGCATTAAGCGCCGCGCCTCCGCCAGGCTGACCATGGGCTCGGCTTTGCCCAACAGGCAATCGCGCAAGTTCTCGTAGTAGCTGCGCCAACGCCCGGGCAGGGTCGGCACGACCTGCTCGTCCGTACGCGTTTTCAGTACACCGTAGTTGCTGGCGGGCTCCACCGCCGCATCAATATTCCCGGCGGTCTGGGCCTTCTCCTGCGGGTCCAAACCAAATTTCTGAAAGGTCCCCTCCGTACCACGCACGTAGAAATGCGGCTTGTGAATGGCCGCCAGGCTCGACATGTCAATCACCGCTGTCCGCCCGCCAGCAAAACCCAACACGATCAGCGCTTCGCTCTCCACATCCACGCCAGGCAAGTCGTAGTGCAGGCGGCAATAGACGCTGCGCACGGGCTCCGGAAACAACACCAGGACCTGATCCAGCAAGTGCGGCCCCAAATCAAATATCTTCCCACCACCCATCTCGTGCTTCCCGCGCCAGCCGCCCCAGGCACCAAAGCCCTGCCAGGCCAATTCAACCCAGCGGACGTCACCCAGCCGGCCCGTCTGCTGCAAATGCCGCACCGTCAGAAAATCACCGTCAAGCCGGCGGTTCTGAAAGACCGTCAGCAGTCGTCCGCTCTCTTCGCTGGCGCGGATCATCGCCTCGCAATCCCGCAGGGACAGGCACATCACCTTGTCCGTCACTACATGCTTGCCGGCACGTAGTGCCTTGATGGCCAGGTCCGCATGACTCCAATTTGGCGTGGCCAGCACCACGGCGTCCACCGCCGGGTCGCTCAGCACGTCATCAAAATTCGCAAAGGTCCGACACCGCCGGTCAGCCTCGGCACGCGCCCGTTTCTCTGGATCGCGACTGACAACGCCGTAGAGCTCCAAGCCGGGCGTCGTGCTAATCAGATAACAGTGGCATTCGCGCCCCCAACGGCCATAGCCGACCACTACTAGACGCGGCGCGTGTCCATCTTCTCTGTACATAGATATTTTATCCTTATTTCACTATGGGACTCCCTGGTTTTTTAACATATATCCCGTTACAGTTAAACAAACGTCTCCCCGGGCTTTTTCTGCAGCTGCCAATGGCAGCAACAACCATGCAGCCCGGGACACCAGCGCGCCAAAGGCCCGCTCACAGACCCGCAAAGAGATTGGCCAGCCTATGCCCCTTACCCAAATACCGGCGCCTGGCGCCAAACTCGTCCGCTTCGCTGGCGACTGCCTTAATGTACTCCTCACATTGCCGGACTCCCGGCCAGGCCGGGCATTCGTCCGCAGCAATCTCGGGCAGGCCGCTATCCGCCGCGCGGAAATCATCGCCAATATCGAAGAACACAAGGCCATCCTCGGCCGCGATTGGCGCGATCTGCCCATGCACGACGACGGCAACGGCCAGTTCTCCATCACCCTGCCTCTTAATGACGTCGGCATCTTCGACTTCAAGTCCTTCTTCATACCCGACGATGGCAGCGAAACCATCTGGTGCCGCGGCGATAATACCCGCGTCAAAATCGAACCATCCAGCTGTGCCGGCGGCAACACCATCTACAATGCCTTCATCCGTCAGTTCGGCAAAAACCGCTCCGGCGGCGCCTGGACACAAAAACACCGCGACGCCGAAGCCTTGCTGGATAAGGACGGCTACACGGTCATCCCCCCTTCCGGCAGCTTCAATGACTTGGCGCAGGAACTGCATTTCATCATCGACACCCTCGGTTTCCGCATCATCCAACTACTGCCCATCCACCCGACGCCAACGACTTTCGCCCGCATGGGCCGCTTCGGCAGCCCCTTCGCCCCGCTGGACTTCTTCACCGTCGATTCCTCCATGGCCATTTTCAACCGCCACCGTACCCCCCTGGAACAATTTGTCGAACTCGTCGACGCCATCCACGCCCACGACGCCAAAGTCATCATCGACCTGCCCGCCGCCCACACGGGCTGGGGCTCCACCTTCCAGGTCCACAACCCCGAGTGGTTCAGCCGCAATCCCGACGGCAGCTTCCAAAGCCCCGGCGCTTGGGGCGTCACCTGGGAGGACCTCTGTAAAATGAACTTCCAGAACCAGGCACTCTGGAAAAGCCTCGCCGACGTCTTCCTCCACTGGTGCCGACTCGGCGTCGATGGCTTCCGCTGCGACGCCGGCTACATGATCCCCCAACCCGTCTGGACCTACCTCAGCGCCAAAGTCCGCCAGGAATACCCCGATACCATCTTCTTCCTCGAAGGCCTCGGCGGCACCCTCGCCAGCACTGCACTGCTCCTCCAGGACGGCGGCCTCAACTGGGCCTACTCCGAACAATTCCAGCAGTTCGGCTTCGACGCACTGAAAAACTACACCCAATTCGCCATCGATTTCTCCACTCAAGTCGGCATGTTGGTCAATTTCTCCGAAACGCATGACAACAACCGCCTCGCCACCACCTCGCCCGCATGGGCAGCCCTGCGCTGCATGACCGCCGCGTTACTCGCCCCCGGCGGCGGCTTCGCCATCGCCAATGGCGTCGAATGGCTGGCCAGCGAAAAGATCGATGTCCACCAGGCCGCCAGCATCAACTGGGGGGCGCAGGAAAACCTCGTCGAGCTCATCCGCAGCCTCAATCTGCTGCTGCTCAACCACCCTGCCTTCAACGCCCACGCCACCCTCACCCTCCTCAACCACGACAGCAACGGCAGCGCCTTCGCCCTCCTGCGCACCCCAGCCGATGACAGCGCCGCGCCCGTGCTCGTCGTCGTCAATCCTCACGAGCAAGAACACGCCACCCTGCAATGGCCGGTCAGCAGCTTCGATCCAGGCAAAGCCCCCGTCGATCTCGTCAGCGGCCGCCATGTCCAGGTGGACAAGCACGGCGACCGCGCCGCGCTTATCATCCCGCCTGCCGCCGCCTTCTGCCTCGCCGCCGCCACCCCAGCGCCACAACGCCGCCCCAGCAACTGGCAATGCTATCGCGACCGCGTGCTGGATTTCTTCGTCGACTTCCACGGCTTCGGCAATATGGCCGACGTCGATGTCGACCAGCTCGCCGATCTGCTGTGGGAAAACCCACGCGCTTTCGTGCGCCAGGCATTGACCGACTGCTGCTACCAACCCGTCATCGAATGGCGCCCCGGTCACGACGAACGCCGGCTGGTCACCGTCCCACCCGCCCATCTCCTCTACGTCCATCATGACAAGCCCTTCCGCGTCAGCGCCTGGCGCGGAGATACCTGCATCCAGCGCAAAACCGCGCTGTCACGCAAACACGGCGGCTTCTTCGCCCTTCTCCAGCCGCTCAACACGACCCGCCAGGCCCGGCAGGATGAAATCGTCGACCTCAAACTGGAGCTTTTCTGCCACCAGAACCAGGCAAAAGCCGCCGTTCCCTGCCAGAACCTCCACGCTCAGCTCCTGCTGGCCGCCGATGGCGACCGCCAGCGCGTCGCTCTCTCTCTCCCCGCCGCTGCCATCACCCCGGCCCACGCCGGCCTCTGCTGCAGCGACCTCGGCGCTTACACCCTCGCTCGTGCCTCCTGGGGCGCCATCGCCAGCCAGTACGATGCACTCCTGGCCGCTAACCTCGACCAGAAGGTACCCGTCGACCGCGTCGTCATGCTCAGCCGCTGCCGTGCCTGGGTCATCTGCCGCGATTTCTCCCAAGAACTCAACTTGGACTGCCAGACCCTCTTCCGCGCCAGCTATAACAACTGCCTCCACTGGCAATTCGCCGTGCCCTCCGGTATGGGGCAGACGGTCTGGGTCGATGCCGTCCTCACCCTCGATCGCCACGATAACGCCGTCAGTATCCGCTTCTCCCGACCACCAGCGCCCACCGAAGACGACAACAGCCTCGATCCCGCACAGGCCGTCACCCTCGTCGTCCGCCCCGACATCGAAGACCGCAGCAATCACCACGCCACCAAAGCCTACACCGGCCCGGAACAGCTCTTCCCAACAGCCGTCAGCGCCGACCAGCACCACTTCGTCTTCGATCCCAGACACGGACACCGCCTCCAAGCCACAGCCGACCACGCGGACTTCCACGCCAAACCTGAATGGTCCTACGTGGTACCATACCCCGTCGAAAAAGCGCGCGGCCTGGGCGACAGCGGCGATCTCTTCAGCCCCGGCTACTTCAGCGGCGATCTCAGCAGCGCCACACCCATCACCCTCAGCTTTCGCGTCAGCACGGAGGCGATCCCGCCGGCAACAGCACCAATGGCCCCAACAGCGCCACCGGCCTTCCCTGACCGTCCCCTGCCACTGCTGGAAGCCCTCCGCCACTCCATACCCCATTTCATGACCCGGCGCGACAACGGCCACACGGTCATCGCCGGCTACCCGTGGTTCC
>JAQWBY010000405.1 GCA_028706165.1 Lentisphaeria bacterium
ACTGACCGATTACTTTTCTCCACACAACCGCGTGAATGCAACTCCCGTCGAGCCCCACCGCTCAGTCCGCCGTATAGTATCGCTTGGGATAGCCCAGGTTGTACTGCAAACTTGCCACATGACCATCAAGCCACAGCACATTGCACTGCTGGTTGCCACTGTGCCGGAATGACTCAAAACGCTTCGCCATAGTATTGTGCTGTGTCATGCCGCTGTGAAGCATGTCGCCGTTGTCATCCAGTCGATGCTCAAATGAGTCCTGACAGACAATCTTTTCCGACGGCGTCGAAATGCCAACCTCGCTGACGCCCTCCATGCGGCCGTTAAAACCATAGGTCGCACACTCCAGAACCTCGGCCAACGACAAGTACGACGGGTACTTGTCAGGACTCACACTCGACGGACAGGCCCACTGGCGCCTGTTACCAACATAACCATTGTACATGATCCCCCAGTAATGATCGCCGGTCAATTCAGCCGGATTGGGGCGGTTTTCGTCAGTCAGGCCGCGCCAGCTGCCAGCATTGAGCACGGGACGAGGCGAAGCCGAATGCAGACGGCCCTGATTGTCATCGCGATACAGCGCAATGCCCAAGCCAATCTGCCGGAGATTGTTCACACAGCTGATCGCACGGGCCTTCTCACGGGACTTCGCCAGCGCCGGCAACAGCATGGCCGCCAAAATGGCAATGATAGCAATCACAACCAACAGCTCAATCAACGTAAATGATGTACAAGACTTCTTCATTCTTTTCACCTCTTTCTTTCAATATCTTCTTACGATGTCCTGTCGACTCGCCCTGGACTCATTTCCGGGCACGTCATTACCTTCATCCCAGCATGTTTTCCATTGGTTGCGCCAATGTGAGTATTTCATGTGACAACTTGTTCTTCCTGTTCCGGCCGGAGCGCCAATAGCTCCTTCGCGCCGTTTTCAATCAAAAATGCGCAGTTCTGGCGCTTTTCTGGCTTTGAATCTGGTGTTTTGCCCTTGTATTCAATCAAATTCAATCATCTCCACGCAAAAAGGTGGACTATAACACAAATCCTGACCGCTATACTCAGGGTGGACATCAGTCAAGGCCTTCTACGCGTCTAGCCCTTCCCAATTCTTGGGGGCCAGGATTTATGTTATAGTCCAGGTTTGCCTGTCACTGACGTTATTCACCCAAAAAAGGCCGGTTGAACCACCTTTCTCGAAAAAAAGTGGATTTTTTCGACCAGGCAATAAAAAAGCCCCGACGACGGCACGGGCCGTTGTCAGGGCTGGGGGATGGGGTATGTTAGGTTATGCTTCGGACGAAAGTGGTATGAGAAAATTGATGATCTGTTTTTGGTAACGGCCTCCCCCTAACGGGATGGAATATTCAGCGCGGCAAGGGGCGCAGCACAGGACGGACAGATCGGAAGCGCCCGAATGGAAAGTAGCGCTGCCAAGGGGGCGGCAAGGTGCGCAGCACAAAACGTCTCAAGTCCTCCTGTGCAAGCTATCCCGCGTCAGGACGCGGTCGGCGTCAGTCGCGTCATGAATGGATGCATACCGAACGAACTGCAACTACGAAGTGTCATGATGAAGCAGCTGATACAAAGAATGTTCTTTGGCGCAGAGCCCGAAAAGGGCGCGTTTTTTGCGTGGACACTGCTGTTTACCTTGCCGTGGTTTGCCTTGGCGTGGTTTTTCCACAATGCCTTGGCGGCACTTCTGAGCTCTCGCGGCGCCGCCGCTTTTTTCAGCCGGCTTGACATCCTGATGCCGCTGCTCGTCGCGCTGCTGCTTTTGTTCTACGCTTTGTATCTTGCTCAACGCTTCGCCCGTCAGGTCAGGCGAAATCCCCCCCGCCGCAAAGCCCGATACTTATCGGCAATTAGCTCCATTCTGGCCGTTCTCGCGGTGTTCACGCTGTGGGCGATTGCCGACAGCGCATTCGCTGACCTGGATACGATCCTGGCCCAAACGAACATTCGGGGATTCGACTACAACAAGTACATCGGCTTTACCGCCAGCGGCTGGTGCTGCCTCGCTTTGATCAGCATCCTCTTGGTGGTCGCTGCGTACGTTCTTATCGGCAAATCCATTGCCTGGTTAGGCGAGGTTCCCTATCGCAAACTCATCACCAAGCCTGTGCTTGCCCTATGGATTTTGACCGCTGTCAGCTACCTGGCCTGTTTGCTCATGGCCTTACAGGCCACGACGAAATATCATCAGGCGATTGCCGACGTGGCTGACTACTTTGGCCGCCCCTTGACGCCATCGGCTCTGGCTGAGTTATATCACCAAGGGCGCGCGCCAGATGCGGAATTCTGGAATACTTTGAAAGCCCTCGCACCCGCGTTCGCGGCGGAAACGACGGGCATGAGGAGTCCGGATGGCGTAAAATACCGTAGCGGCGCCTCAATCGTTCAATATCCGCAGGCGGTGTTCCCGGATGATATCTACGATCACTGGCAAGCGTTGTTTCGGGGCGATGACAATCTGAAAAAGCGCAGCGCGATGCTAGAGAGCCCGCTGCCGCCGACTGAGCGTCCCTATGCAGATAATCAACTCCTGTTCGGCATGCCGCAGCCCGAGTTGTCGCAGTGCCGGAATCTGATGTTATACGAGCGTTGGGGGCTTCGCTTTGCCTCGGAAGACGGCGATGTGCAGACGGTGAAACGGACTTTGGCGCGCATGGAAAACCTCTGCCGCTACCTGCAACATGATCCTCTGCTGATCAGCAGTCTGGTGTGGATGGGTCTCGAGGACATCCGGCTGCAAGCAATCGTCAGTGTCGCCGCCAAGCCATGGCTGGATGATGACTGGTTACGTGAGCAAATCCAGAAGCTTGATGACTTGGAGAACACCGTTCCCGCGACGCAGCAACAGGCCATCTACGGTGAGGCGGTCTTTGCCGTCAACGCCACCAACTGGCTTACGCGTTTTTTGCCGCTGCCCGGCAGTGAGTATAGCCAGCCGACGCAGAAGTATCATACCTTGCGTTGGTTTTTTCCTCAAGCCTGGAGCTATCTGGCTCGCACAGCAGAGGAAACCATCCGCGCCTACGCGATTGCCGATTTTGCTGAATTTCCTGGCCCCGCGACCGCGAATCCGTTCCTGGCGCTGACTGCCCCTGCTCTGCACAAGGCTGGCAAACAAATTTTCCCTACCCTCGTCGCGAAACTGCGCATCACCCGCGCCTTGCTGGCGGCCGAACGGAGCAAGCGCCGAGACGGCCGCTATCCTGAACAGCCGGACGATCTTCCCTTGGACCCTTTCTCCGGTACCCCGCTGAAATACCGGCTTGGCCCTTGTGAGGTCCCGATAGTGACCTGCAGCCTGATCAGCAGGGAAGACGGGCCCATGGCGACGACTTCACCGGCAGGTGACGCGTCCCCTAACTCTCCGCCCGAATATGACTTCATTAGAGAAAATCACCGCCTTGAGGCAGTTCAGGTCTGGAGCGTGGGCCCGAATGGCCGTGATGATGACGGCATGATAAGCTGGCCGAAATATGACCCAAAGAGGAACAAGGATGACATTCGCTACATCATCCGGCTCGAATGATGACGGCGCTCTTTGTCCCGCC
>JAQWBY010000406.1 GCA_028706165.1 Lentisphaeria bacterium
ACATGCTGATTATTCGCGGCGTGAATCTTTTCCCGTCGCAGGTTGAGAGTGTATTGTTAACCGTGAAGGGCGTTGAGCCGCATTATCAGCTGGTGGTGACGCGCGAGGGCGCGATGGACGAGCTGGAAATCCGGGTTGAGGTCACGCAGCAGATATTTTCGGACGCCGTTGGCGGTCTGGAGATGCTGCGCGAGCGTATTTCCTCCAGGATCAAGGAGATCATCGGCCTGAGCGCCAAGATCACGCTGGTAGAACCCGGGACGATTGAGCGCAGCATGGGCAAGGCCCGGCGGGTGCAGGACCTGCGCAAACTGAAATGAGCATGGAAGTAGACGTTGTCATCAGTGTGCAGGGCGCAATAGAGGAGAAGTAAGCATGGCTATCAGACAGTTGTCCATTTTTCTGGAAAATCGTGTTGGTCGCCTGGCATCGGTGGCGAAGGCCCTTGGCGATGCGGGGATCAACATCCGTGGCTTGTCGGTTGCGGATACGAAGGATTTTGGCATTTTGCGCTTGATTGTCGATGACGTGATGGCGGCAGAGAAGGTGCTGCGTTCTCATGACACGGTGTGCCAGATCAACGACGTGACGGCGGTGGATGTTGACAACCAGCCCGGCGGGCTGGCGAAGGTCTTGACGGCGCTGAACGAGGCTGCAGTGAATGTGGAGTACATGTACGCGATTGCCGAACCCAAGGGCGTGCGGCCGGTGATGATTTTCCGCTTCGGTGATGCGAAGGACGCCGCGATGGCGGCTCTGCAGCAGGCCGGCGTGCATTTGTACGAGGAGAAGGATTTGCTGGGTAAATAACGGCATTGGGGCGGTCGGCAGCAGTGTGCGCCTGAGACCGCCCGTATTGACCATGTGATGCAATGACGGGCCCGCCGCGGGATGAACTGCTGGCGGGCTTTATGTAAAGACAGCGAGGAGCGAGAGATGGCGACGTGGCGTGGTATCCTGTGGAGTGTTGCGATCGGCGTGCTGCTGCTTGGCGGCAGCGCCTGTCGGCACTGTCCATTCCGCTCAGCGGCGGCAGTGCCCGCGCCTGCGCCGCTGGCCTTGCCCGCCGCGAAGGCCGGCGTGGTGCAGTACTACGAGCAGGGCCAGTACGAGCGGGAGGTTGCAGGCGTGATGGCCCAGGCGATGGCGCTCTTGCCGGAGACCGCCGAACTGGATGGCAAGCGCCTGGCGGTGGTGCTGGACATTGACGAGACGGCGCTGTCCACTTATGAATATCAGAAGGGCATGGGCTTTGGCCATTACGGCAAGGCCTGGCATCAGTGGATTGAGATGCGGCGGGCGACGGCGATTGCGCCGGTGCTGGCCTTCTACCAAGCGGCCCGAGCGCGCGGCCTGGCCCTGTTCTTCGTCACCGGCCGGCGGGAAAAAAGCCGGGCGGCCACGGAAGACAATTTGCGGCAGGTCGGTTATGACGGCTGGGAGAAGCTCTATATGAAGGCCGACGACTACCGCGAGCCGTCCGTACAGCCATTCAAACAGCGTTGTCGCGAAGAGATCGAGGCTGCGGACTACGTGATCTGGCTGAATATCGGCGACCAGCACAGCGATTTGGCCGGCGGCCACGCTCGTCACGGCATTGAGTTACCCAATTTGATCTACAGGGTGGAGTGACATGACGGGCATCATCAGCGGCTTGTTGTCCGCAATTTTCTTGGCCTTGGCGTATGTGTTTTCGGGTGTGGCGGTGCGGCATTGCCGGCAGGCCGGCCCGGTGACGATTTTAGCTTTGGCGCACGTCATGATGGGTCTGTTGTCGCTGGTGGGCCTGGCGTTTATGTGGACGCCGCTGGTGTGGACGGCGTTGCCGGATTACATCGGTCCGCTGGTCGGGGTGATGGTGTTTTATCTCTGCGGGCAGGGCGGTCTGCTGTTTGCGCAAAAAACGATTGATTCATCGCGCATTGTGCCGCTGTTGGGGCTGAAGCTGGTGGTGCTGGCGCTGCTCAATCTGCTGATCTTGCGCACCGAGAGTTACGGTGCGCTGCAATGGCTCGGGATAGCTTTGACGCTGCTGTCGGCGGCGTTGCTGAACCGCGCGGGCCGGCGCATACCGCTGCGGGGTCTGCTGTTGGTGGTGTGGACCTGCGTGGGCTACGCGATTTCCGATACCTACATCGTGCAGCTTGTCCCGCAGTTTCATGCCCATGGCATGGAGGGGCTGTTTCGGCCAGCGCTGTTGTCGGCCTTCTTGGCCTACATCCTGTGTGGGATTGTCAGCCTGGCGATGTTGCCCTTTTTGCCGCGGCAGCCGCTGGCGGTGTGGAAGAAAGTGTCGCCCTTTGCGTTTTTTTGGCTGCTGGCCATCCTGTTTCTCTTCACCTGCTTTGCCGATCTGGGCACCGTGAATGGCAATATCATTCAAAGCACGCGCGGCTTGCTGGCCATCGGTCTGGGCGCCATGTTGGCCAAAGCGGGGTATACCGAACTGGAAGAGCGCGTGGATGCTGCCGTCATGGCGCGACGCGTTCTCGCCGGCGTGCTGATGGTCCTGGCGATTGTCTGCTACAACTGGGGACGCTGGTAGGTCGCTAACGCGCTCAGCCGCCGCCCTGCTTGATGGCAGCCATGATGGTGTCCATGCTGATGGGGCCGGGGCGGAGGATGTTCGGTGGATCAGTAAGCAGGGACAGCACGGTGGACGCTGCGCCGGCGGTGACCGTGACGACGCCGCCATCCACGAGCAGGTCAGGCTCGCCGTCGAGGTCCTTGACGGCAGCGTCGGCATTGACTGCCGGCGGCTTGCCACTGAGGTTGGCGCTGGTTGCCGCCAGCGGTTCGCCGAGTTCCTGCAGGACCGCCAGGATAAACGGGTGGGCGGGAATGCGCAGGCCGATGCTGTCGTTGTTTTGGGCTGGCGCGACCACGGTGAGCGCACCGGGCCAGAAAGCCGCCGCGATGGCCGGCAGAGCCGGGTGCGGCAGCAATCCCGCGCTTTCCGCGGCGGCGAGCGACGGCGCGAGCATCTGCAGGCGTTTGTCTGCCGGTCGGCGCTTCAGCTGGTAGATGCGCTCGCGGGCGGTTTGGTCGGACCAGCGCGCGAGCAGGCCGTAGACGGTCTCGGTGGGTGCGACGACAACACCGCCATCGCGGAGGATGCGGACGGCGTCGCCGACGGCCCGGGGGTGTTGTTCGCGGAGGCGGTTCATAGTGGTGATGGTCCTCGTGGATCAGAGCTGCAGCATATGGTCGGCCAGCGTTTTCGCATAGCTGAACTTGGCCAGACGGATGGGCATGGGGCAGCGGTTTTCGCCGGGTACTTCGAAGTTGAAGAGGCCGGAGTAGCCGACTTCGCGGAGGGCCGGCATGACTTTCAGCCATGGCACAGTGCCGCGGCCAAAGGGCAGCATGTGGTCGTCATTCTGGCCAAGGTTATCGGCGATGTGCAGGGCCTGGAGATGGGAACCGGCTTCGCGGATGAAGGCCGGGACATCGACCTGGCGGGCGTTGGCGTGGCCCGTGTCCAAGCAGATGCCGACATTGGGGCGCTTGATTTCATTGATGATGGCGAGTAGCTCGGGGCAT
>JAQWBY010000407.1 GCA_028706165.1 Lentisphaeria bacterium
CGAACAGCTCCGACTCCAACAACGTTTCCGGAAATGCGCCACAGTTGATTGCCACAAAGGGCCCGTCGCGCCGCGGGCCGTTGGCGTGTATGGTCCTGGCTAGAAGCTCCTTGCCGCTGCCGGTTTCGCCGCGTATCAGCACCGTCGAACTGGTTTCGGCTATGGCTGTCAGCTGACTGAAAATCGTCCGCATTGACGGACTATGACTGCCAAAGTCGCCGATTTTGCGCGTGGCGCTGATTTCCTCCCGCAGTTGCTCGATATCGCTCAGATTGCGGAAGGTCTCGGCGCCACCAATGACGGTGCCGGACGCGTCGCGCAAAACCGCCGTCGAGATGCTCACCGGCACGCGTTGGCCCGCATTGTTCACGATAAAGCAGCTGAGGTCAATGATGGGCTGCCCCAGTTCGAGGGTCTGCCGCAGGGCGCAAGCGCCTTCGCACAGGTTAGAGCGAAATACCTCGCAGCACATGCGGCCCATGGCGTCTTCACGCCGGACCTGGATAATGTCTTCGGCCGAGCGGTTCAAATACGTGATGCGAAAATCACGATCCACCGTAAACACGCCGTCGGAGATACTCTCCAAGATGGCACGGTCTGCCATGGCCGAACGCGCGTCGTCCATAGATGCCGCCGCCGCCACAGCGCCTTTCGTTCTTTTTGCCTTCTCAGCACTCATAGACATCTCCCGAGGCGCCGGCAAGTACTTCACAGGACAGCCTGTCACTCAGCCGAGCGATAGCCACCTCGCCCGTGCAATGGCAGGCGACAAGCCGCCGCAGGCCTAGTTGCTGCAGATATGTCGCCGTGCGCTCCAGGCGTTCGTCGTCGGCATGAACCAGATGCAGCCCGCCGATAATGGTATGTATCTTCACCTCGGGCGCGCAACGGCGACAGTACTCAATGGTGTTGATGATGCCGCTGTGGCAACAACCCGGTATGAGCACGCCCGCCGCCAGCAGCAACGACTGGTCGTCCACCAGCAGATCCGGCTGGCCTTTAGCCGGATCCAGGTAGAACGGCCCGCCGCAATCCTCGCCGCTCAACCGCGGTATCGGCCCCGTCGCATAGACGCCCGGACTGATCTGCGTGAAGTCTGTCACCTCGTGAACCAGAGCCCCAGCATAGGCACGGCGGCATCCCGCCGGCATAGACACGTCCCGCACGGGCCGGTCAGCATGACAGCTGAAGCGGTCCTGCGACACGCCCGGCGCTGCATAGATGGGCAGGTCTGGCACCGCCGCCAATAGCTCCGCCAGCCCACCCGTGTGGTCCCAATGACCATGACTCAAAACCAACCGTTTTATGCTGGCCGGGTCAACACCCAACGCCGACAGGTTGCCTAGCAGCGCCGCGCCCGCGCCCGTGTCCAGCAAGAGCCGCTCGCCGCTGGTGTCAATTACTGCGGCAAAGCCGTGCTCGACGGCCAAGTCCCGCCGCGTCAAATTGTCCACCACAATCCGAATAATACTCATCGTTCTCTCCAACTTGCGCCTGCGCGCAACAGGTTTTCAGATCGCGGACCGGTGGCAGTCTCGCCGGCCAACCCCAAACTCGCGCCTGCGCGCGACAGGTTTACGTGCTTCCAATAAACACCCACTGCCTCTTGTGCGGCCTCCAATCGCTATTAGCATTTTTGCTACTATAGCGCATCTGCGCAATTTTGCTGGCCGTTTTTGACCGATATTATTGCCTCTTGCTCATTCTCTCGCCCTAGCCCGCCAGCTTCATCCGTCAGCATGACGCGAAGGCTGGTAATCGATCAGTAACCATCCCGGTGGGGAAAAACCCGGGGACAATTTGCAGGAAACCCACGGCCAGTCGCCGTCCAGCCATTCGACCTTGATTTCCGCCGACCTTTGCGGCAGCGGGTTTCATAGGAGTGATTGAGAATAGCCGGCTGCCAGTGCCGCCTCTTGACTGGCGGGACACTGGGCGTTTTTTGGGACACCATGGACGCTATGGACACCGCCGGTCAGTCCACGGCGTCCAAGCAGTCCACAACCGGTCCCCGGTGTCCAAGGCGTCCTTCCCCATGGTCCAGAAAGTCCCCACGGTCCAATCCATGGGACTATGCCTCATGAGTCCGTGAGTCCTCGCCCCAGTGCGCGCAGTCGTCAAGTCGTCCCCATGGTCCCAGTCGTCCTCTGAGGCAGGCCATTATCAATCGCTGACCGGTTACGATCCGCCCGATCCGTCCGCAAAAAACTATTCGCGGCGTGGGCAATGAGTATTACATTGGGCCTGTTGGCGACGTTATCCGATCGTGCCCACTTTCTCACTCCCCCCACCCTACACCAGTCCGAGGACCGCATGAGCAAACAGCCCAACATTCTGTTATTTTTCACGGACATGCAACGGCATGACACCATCCACGCACTTGGCAACGAGGTCATCCGCACGCCGAATCTCGACCGGCTGGTGCGCGAAGGCACGGCCTTCACCAGCTGTTACTCGCCATCGCCGGTGTGCATTCCCGCGCGCTTCGCCATGCACTACGGCCTTTATCCTTTCCGCACTGGCCTAGCTGAAAATACGCGCATGCCCGACGACAACGGCCGTTCGCTGCCGGCCGCTCTCGCCGAACTGGGCTACCACAGCGCCGCCATCGGCAAATGTCATTTCACGCCCGACAAGGCCGCCATGCGCGGCTTCGCCGAACGGCTGATCCAGGAAGAATGCTGCTCCGATCCCAGCAAAGACGACTACTGCCGCTGGCTGGCCGACAAAGGCGCAGATCACGACGAGCCCCACGGCACCCGCGGCGAGATGTACTATGTACCGCAGATATCGCTGCACCCGGCCGCCGAGCATCCCAGCCAGTGGATTGGCGACCGCAGTATCGACTTCATCCGCCAGCGCCGCGCCAACGCCAGCGACCAGCCCTGGTTCCTCTTCTCCAGCTTCATTCATCCCCACCCGCCCTTTGCGCCGCCAAAGCCCTGGCACAAACTCTACCGCTCGCCGGACATGCCCCTGCCGGAAGTGCCGCAAGACGCCGAGTCGCTCCTCGTCTGGGTCAATCACTTCCAGAACCGCTACAAATACCGCGACCAGGGCATTGACAACAATCTCTTGCGCAACATGAAGGCCTACTACTACGCCACCATCTCCTTCGTGGACTACCAGGTCGGCCGCGTCATGGCGGAGCTCGCCGAACACGGCGAGCTGGACAACACGGTCATCGTCTTCGCCTCCGATCACGGCGAGTATCTCGGCGATTACGACTGCTTTGGTAAACGCGGCATGCACGATGCCTCGGCAAGAGTACCCCTCCTTGTCCGCTATCCCCGCGCCTTCACCGCTGATGCGCGCTGCGCGACCGCGACCTCGCTGGTGGATATCTTCCCCACCCTCATCAATGCCGCCGGCGGCATCTGCGCCGGCCGCGGCCTCGACGGCTGCGATCTGGCCGCCATCGCCGCCGGCAAGTGCCAGCGGCGCTTCGTCTTCTCGCAGTACAGTAACGACAACACCGCGCTCTACATGGTCGCTGACGACCGCTATAAGTACGTCTGGTCCGCCGGCGATCAGC
>JAQWBY010000408.1 GCA_028706165.1 Lentisphaeria bacterium
GGCTGCAGGGCCTCGGGGCATTGCTGGCGGACTTTGTCATAGGAGTCCGGAAAGAGCAGGCATTCCACGGTTGACTCGCGGCTTTCGAGGGTGAGAATAGCCCATGGCTTGCTGTCTTTTTTGGTGAGTTTTGGGCTGATGCCGCTGAGGTAGGCGCCAACTCGGACCATGGTGCCCGGGGGCAGCTGGATGAGATCGCTGAGGTCATCGAGTTGATAGGCGTCAATGAGGGCCTGATCCTGGGAGATGGGGTGGCCGCTGACGTAGAAGCCGAGCAGTTCCTTCTCGAAGCGCAGCAGTTCGCGCAATTCCCACGGATCGACCTTGGGAATGGGCAGCTCGGCGACCTTGCGGTCGTCGGGCGCGAGCAGGTCGAAGAGCGAGCCCTGGCCGGCTTTGCGGTCCTTCTGAGCTTGTTGGGCGATGCCGAGCACGTCGTCGATCATGGCGACGAGCAACGCGCGGTGGAAGCCGAAGCAGTCGAGTGCGCCGGCTTTGACCAGGCTTTCCATGAGGCGCTTGGAGAGGCCGTCCACCCGCTCGCAGAAGTCGGTGAGGTCCTTGAAGGGGCCGCCCTTTTTGCGGGCATTGATGATGCCGGCGACAGCGGCTTCGCCGACGCCCTTGATGGCTGCCAAGCCGAAGCGGACATTACGCCCGTCTACGGAGAAGGTCGCGTCGCAGACATTGACGTCTGGCGGCAGGATACTGATGTTCATGGCGCGGCATTCAGCGAGGTAGAAGGAGAGTTTTTCGGCGTTGCTGAGTTCGCTGGTGAGTACAGCGGCCATGAATTCGGCGGGGTAGTTCGCTTTCAGCCAGGCCGTGCGGTATGAGAGCATGCCGTAGGCGGCGCTGTGGGACTTGTTGAAGCCGTAGCCGGCGAATTTGAGGATTTTGTCCCAGATATTTTTGCTGACGACGTCATCGATGCCATTTTTGCGGCAGCCATCTTGGAAGAGTGCGAACTGCTGCACCATGACATCGACCTTTTTTTTGCCCATGGCGCGGCGGAGGATGTCGGCATTGCCGAGGGTGAAGCCGGCTACGGCCTGGACGACCTGCATGACCTGCTCCTGGTAGAGCATGATGCCGTAGGTTTCTTCGAGGATGGGCTTCATAGCGGGCACGTCGTAATCGACGGGGATGGTGCCCATCTTGCGGCCGATGAATTCGTCGAGGAACTGCATTGGGCCGGGGCGATAGAGGGCGATGAGGGCGATGATGTCTTCCAGGCGGTTGACGCGGAAGCGCCGGCAGAGGTTTTGCATGCCGCCGGATTCGAGCTGGAACACGGCGATGGTGTTGCCTTGGTTAAGCAGATCGTAGGTCGGCTTGTCCTCAATGGGTATGTCATTGCTGAGGATGCGCTTGCCGGTATTTTTTTCGATGAGGTCCAGTGCGTCCTGGATAATGGTGAGGGTCTTCAGGCCGAGGAAGTCCATTTTGAGCAGGCCGAGTTCTTCGCAGGGCACGGCGGAGAACTGGGTGATGGGCTCGTCATTGGCGCCTTTGGCGATGGGACAAACATTGGCCACAGGCATGTCGCCAATGATGACACCGGCGGCATGGATGGACAGATTGCGGTTCAGGCCCTCCAGTACCGTGGCGAACTTCCAAATTTCCTGCACCCACGGGTTGTTCTCGTAGAGATCGACTAGTTCTTTGACCGGCGGCGTATTGTTTTTCTCGTCGCCGTGAAGCGCCTTGTGGAGCGTCATTTTGGGGTCAGCGGGAATGAGCTTGCAGATGCGGTTGCCCTCTTCGACGCTGCGGCCGAGAGCCCGGGCGACGTCCTTGATGACGGCCTTGGCCTTGAGGGTGCCGAAGGTGCCGATCTGCACCACGTTGGCCGCGCCGTATTTCTCGCGGACGTATTCGATGACCTCGTGTCGGCGGCGTTCGCAGAGGTCGATATCGAAGTCGGGCGGGCTGACGCGGTCGGGGTTGAGGAAGCGCTCGAAGAGCAGGCCGTAGCGCAGCGGATCGATATGGGTGATGCCGAGGCAGTAGGCGACGATACTGCCGGCACCGCTGCCTCGGCCCGGGCCGAGGGGGACGCCGATTTTGGCCGCGTGGGCGAGGAAATCCCAGACCACCAGGAAGTAGCTGGTGAAGCCGGTCTGGCTGATGACGCCGAGTTCGAAGTCCATGCGCTTGACCTTTTCGCGGTCTTCGTCGCTCAAGTCGGGGCTGTCGGCGTCAATGCCGTAGCGCCATTTGAGGCCTTCGACGCATTGTTGGCGGAGGTAGTCCTGGCGGGTAATGCCTTCGGGCACGGGGTATTCGGGATAGTGGTTGGCCTTGTCTTCGGAGACGGTGGGCAAGTGGACATTGCAGCGTTCGGCGATGGCGACGGTGTTAGCCATGGCCTCGGGGATGTCCGGGAAAATCTGGGCCATCTCATCGGGGCTTTTGAAGTAGAATTCGTTGCTGCCGAAGCGCATGCGTTTCGGATCGTTGATGGTGGTTGCCGTGCCGATGCAGAGGAAGAGCTCGTGCGCCTCGGCGTGCTCTTTTTTGCAGTAATGCGAGTCGTTGGTGACGACGAGGCCGACGTCGCGTTTGCGGCTGAGTGCGATGACTTTCTCGTTAACGGGCTTTTGTTCAGGCAGGCCGTGGTCTTGAATTTCGAGGAAGAAGTTGTCTTTGCCGAAGATATCGAGGTATTCGTCGAGGGCTTGTTCGGCGGCGCGGTCATTGCCGGCGCGGAAGTGCTCGGGTATTTCGCCACTAAGGCAAGCACTGAGCGCAATAATGCCCTGGTGGTACTGGCGGAGGAGTTTTTTATCGACGCGCGGCTTGTAGTAGTAGCCCCTGAGCCACGCCTCTTCGTTGAGGTGGCAGAGATTGACGTAGCCTTCGTAGGTTTCGGCGAGGCAGACGAGGTGGAAGCCCTTGTAGTGCGGGATGCTGTTGTCGGTGACGGTGTAGTCGGTGGGGGCGACATAGAGTTCGCAGCCGAAGATAGGCTTGATGCCGGCTTCCTTCATGGCCTTGGCGAATTCCACGCAGGCACTCATATTGCCATGGTCGGTGCAAGCAACGGCGCTCATGCCGTACTCTTTGGCGAGGGCGGCAATGCCTTTACAGCTGGCTGTGCCGTCGAGAAGACTGAAATCGGTGTGGACGTGCAAGTGAACAAAGGGCGACGCCATGATGCGTTCTCCTTATATGTAAAAAATGGCCGGCAGCGCGTGCGCGCTGCCGGCCATGGCAATTAGACGTTTTGGCCGGAGACCGCATCGCTGATGCGAAATTCCTCAATGTGGAGGCTCTGATCGGCGTGGAAGCTGATTTCGCAACTGTACTCCTGCTTCAGCCCATCGACCAGCTTGCGGTCATTATTATTCAGGCGGTCCGCGACGCGCGGGTGCACGGCGACCTTGAGTTTTTGGCCGGGCTTGCGGCGGCCGAGGATTTCATTGAGGCGGCGCTGGATATCGACGCTCATGCTGGTGGTGGACTTGACCAGGCCGCTGCCCTTGCAGTAGGGGCAGTTGTCAAAGATGGCGCTTTCCA
>JAQWBY010000409.1 GCA_028706165.1 Lentisphaeria bacterium
CGCCAAGGACGTCGCTGGACTCCTCATGGCCGGGCGCTGCATCAGCGGCGACTTCTGGGCCCACTCCAGCTACCGCGTCACCGGCAACGCCGTCGCCATGGGCGAAGCAGCCGGCAAATACGCCGCCAGCCAGCGCTGAACGTCAATCGCAGAAACAAAAAAAGGCTGCTTGGAACGTCCAAGCAGCCAATCGGGAAAAAATAATCTGCGATAATCTGCGGAATCTGTGGATAAAAATAATCTGTGGACAACAAAAACTTAGTGCTTACCGAGGTCGCAGAGATTGCACTGCGAGCAATTGAGTTCTGGCGGCGTGTAGGTGCGGCCTTCCAGCCGCGCGCGGCGGATTCTGAGCATGTTCATGCCCGCCAGGAAGAAGCCAAGGACAAAAAAGGCCCCGGGGGCGAATTTCATTAGCAGGAACGGCTCCCACTTGGGGAACAGCTGCAGTTCGAAGATAGTGCCGGCGCCGAGGAGTTCGCGCACGGCGCCCAGGGCCATCAGCGCCAAGGTAAAGCCGACGCCCATGCCCAGGCCATCGAGAAAGGACAGCCACGGGGAATTCTTGGAGGCGAAAGCCTCCGCCCGCCCCAGCACAATGCAGTTCACCACGATCAGCGGGATGAAGATGCCCAGGGTGGCATTCAGTTCCGGCGGCGCGTAGGCGGCCATCAGCATCTCGACGATGGTCACGAACACCGCGATAATCACGATGTAGCAGGGTATGCGCACCTTCGCCGGAATGCCCTTGCGTACCAGTGAGATCACCACGTTGCTCCCGAGAAGCACGAAAGTCGTCGCCACGCCCATGCCAAGCGCGTTCTTGGCGCTACTCGACACCGCCAACGTCGGGCACATGCCCAACATCAGCACCAGCACGGGATTCTCTTTCCACAGCCCCTTGAGAAATTCTTTTGCCGCTGACATGTTCGTTCCTGCCTTGTTCAATTGTTGGCGGGCTGACTCCCGCGTTGTTGTCTCAATGCGCTTTATTGAGCCGCCCAGATGGCGTCGCGGTTCTTGTTGTAGGCATCGCAGACCCGGTTCACGGCGGCGAGCACGGCCTTGCTGCTGATGGTCGCGCCGCTGACGCCGTCAATGCGCTGTTCGCTGCTGCCACTGCCGAGGACGAACTCGCCGGCCGGCCGGCCACTGTAGGCGTCCAGATAATCATTCGGGGGGAAGGCCACGTCCTCGTCCTTACCGGCCAGGACCGCCCACAGGGACTTGAGCTGCTTGCGATCGGTGGCCTTGGTGCCCAGGCCCGGCGTTTCGCTGTGCTTGGTCACCATCACGCTGCGGATGCGGCCATCGCGTTCAAGGCCCACCAGCACCACGACTTCGCCGCCGAAGCCCGTGCGGGTGCTGCCCTGCCCGGCTACAGCCAAGGGCCGGCCGGCGGCATCGCTGGCCAGAAAGAAGCTCAGGCCGTCTTCTGTGGGCAAGTCCAGCGTCTTGGTATCGCTGGTTTCGGCCGGCAGCACCAGCGACAGACTCTTGGTCAGCGTGGCCTGCTGGGCCTGCTGACGCGACACCAAGGTCTTAGCGTTGACGTAAACCAAGGCCGCAGCGCCACAGAAGCACACCGCGCCGAGACTGAAGCATAAACGGATGATGTCTTTCACAGTTTCACCTCCCGGCCAGGATGGCTGATCACCCCGAAGGGCTTGCCGGCCGTATAGCGGTCAATCAGCGGCGTAAAGGCGTTCATGATGAGGATGGAAAAACTCACGCCCTCGGGGTAGCTCCCCCACAGGCGGATCACCGCCGTGATGACGCCGCAGCCGACGCCGAAAATCACCGCGCCCATGCGCCCCAGAGGCGTCGTCACCATGTCCGTCGCCATGAAGAAAGCACCGAGGATGAGTCCGCCGCTCATAATGTGCAGCAGGGGCGGCGCGACCTGCTCAGGCGCGGCCAGATGGGCAATGCCAGTGATCACCGCCACCGTGCCGATGAAACACACCGGCACCTGCCAGCGGATAATCTTCAGCGCAATCAACAGCACGCCGCCAAGCAACAGCGCCGGCACGCAGGTCTCACCGAGACTGCCGCCCGTGCGACCGATAAAGAGCTCCCAAGTGCTGAAGAGCTGCTCGCCGGCCCAGGGCGTCCCCAGCGGCGTCGCCTGAGTGACGCTGTCCACGCCGGCCCACTGCAGGGGCGAGGCCAAGGGCGCGACCCAGGTGGTCAGGGCCGTCGGGAAAGCCATCAGCAGGGCCACGCGGCCAACCAGCGCCGGGTTGAAGGGGTTGTAGCCCAGGCCGCCGTAGATCATCTTGCCGATACCAATTGCCATGACCGCGCCGACCACGCACATCCAGGTCGGCGTCGTCACCGGCAGATTCATGCCCAGCAGCAGGCCAGTCAGCGCCGCACTGCCGTCAGGCAAGGTGCTGGCACGACCCTGCAGTTTCACGCAGAGCGCCTCGACCAGCATGCAGGCGGCCGTGCAGACCAGCAACACCCACAGCGCCCGCAGACCGAAAGTCCACACGCCCGCCAGGCAGGCTGGCGCCAACGCGGCAATCACCACCAGCATGATCTTGCGCACACTGGCGTCATCATGAAAATGCGGCGAACTACTCACCACCAGTTTGGTGGTATCAGGTAATCTTACGGTCGTTTCCGTCATGGTCTGCCACTTCTGTCAAATAGGACTTCGTATGCTTCATCGGCACCGGCGCTGCCGCGGCTCAGGCTTTCTTGGCGGCCTTGGCTTTGCGCGCAGCCATCACTTCACCCTTGGCGCGGCGCATCAGCTGCACCAAAGGCCGGCCGGCCGGACAGCCATAGGCGCAACAGCCGCACTCGATGCAATCCAGCACGTGCCACTGCTCCGCCAGCTCAAAACGCTCTTTTTCAATCTGCACGCTGAGGATGCCCGGCATCATGCCCATCGGGCAGGTGTCGTTGCAGCGACCGCAGCGGATACAGGGGCTGGATTCGTACTGCCGCACCTCGTCCGCCGCCAACAGTAGAATGCCCGAGCAGTTCTTCATGATGGGGATGTCCAGCGAGTACACCGCCATGCCCATCATCGGGCCGCCCGAAATGATTTTCACCGGATCAGCCTTGACCCCGCCAGCGAGCTTAATGGCCTCAGAGTAAGGCGTCCCTACGCGGAAACGCCAGTTGCCCGGCGCCACCAGCGGCGAGCCCGTAATCGTAGTCACCCGCTCATACAGCGGCTTGCCTTCACAGACCGCCTCGCAAATCGCCGACGCCGTGCCCACATTCTGCACTACGCAGCCGACGTCCATGGGCAGGCCGCCGCTGGGCACTTTCCGGCCGGTCAACGCGTAGATCAGCTGCTTTTCGGCGCCCTGGGGATAACGCACCCGCAGCGAACGCACCTCGACCTCCGTGCCGACAGCCTTCTCCTGCAGCAGCGCCACCGCGTCGGGCTTATTCTCCTCAATGGCGATGATCACCCGTTTGACGCCCAACACCCGCGCCGTGATGCGCGCGCCAGTGATGACCTGTTCGGGCTTCTCCAGCA
>JAQWBY010000071.1 GCA_028706165.1 Lentisphaeria bacterium
TGAAGTGGCTGGCGGAGGCTTCGAGGAGGCGGTTTTCGGCTTGGAAGAGCAGTGCGGCGTCGTTGGGGCCGGCTTCGAGGGCGAGCCAGCGGACGTCGGTTTTGTTGCCGTGTTCTTGTGGGAGGACATATGGCAGGTACTGCTCGGTGACCGTGCCTTGATAGAGGCCGACCATGGTGCCGGCCTTGCGGTCGGCGTATGACTCGTGTGGGCCGCGTCCGAACCAGCTGAGCTGCTCAAGGGCGGGGGCGAGGGTCATGGTCACGCCGACGCGGGGTAGGTCGGGGAAGGCCGGGCTGATGGAGATGAGGTTCTCGACCAGGATTTCGCCGTCGCCGAGGACCAGGTAGCGGTGGATGTGGTTGGCGTTGTGTTCGGGGGTTGCGCCGACCCAGCGGTTGGTCAGCTCAATGACGACTGCGCAGTCATCGAGGGCCTGGACATCGCAGTGTGATTCTGCGCAGGTCAGGCGGTCGAGGCCGGCTAAATGCCAGCGACCGAGTGGCTTGTTGGTCTGTCCAGACCAGGACTTGACGCCATCGTTGTCGGTGGGTGCCCGCCAGAGATTCAGGCGCGGGCCGGCGAGAATCAACGCTTTGTTCTGCCAGCTGAGTGAAGTGATTTTGGCGGCGGCGCGGTCGACGATGAGGGCGAAATGGCGGCCTTGGATCTGCACCTCGTTGCCGCTGCCCTTCTTGATGCTGAGCTTGGCGTAGGGTGCGGCGGGGCGGGCAGGCGGCGCGGAGAAGGGCATGGCGAATTGCTCCCAGGCGACGACGTGGCCGGCGGGGGCCCAGGGGCTGTCGGCGGCAGTGGTGAAACTGAGATTGAGGAAGCATTCTTCGCCGGGGAGGAGTTCGGGGATGGTCAGGTCACTGAGGGTGATATCGGCGTTGGCTTGCGGGGCGATGGCGGGAATAGCCGCGTTGCCCTGTTGCAGACTGCGCTGGCCGGTGGTCAGTTCCCAGGACAGGATGAGATCGTCCAAGCCGGTGTACCAGCGTTTGTTGCGGATGCGCAAGCGCCCCTGATTGAGATTGACGGCGGTGACGGCGACGGGCTGGGCGAGCTTTTTGAATTCAAACATGGCGGGCTTGGGCGTGCGGTCGGGCAGGACCATGCCGTTGATGCAGAAGTTTTTGTCGTTGGGCGAATCGCCGAAGTCGCCGCCGTAGGCCCAGAATTCGCGGCCCTGGTCATCGCATTTGACGAGGCCTTGGTCGACCCAGTCCCAGATGAAGCCACCCTGGAGACCGTGGTATTTTTCGAAGGTGTCCCAGTATTCCTTGAGATTGCCGTTGCTATTGCCCATGGCGTGGGCGTATTCGCAGGAGATAAGTGGTCGGTGGTCCTTGGTGGTGGTGGCCCATTTGACGAGGTTGTCGATGGTGGGGTACATGGGGGAGATGACGTCGGTAGCGCGGGTGCCGATGCCGTCCGGCCAGCCGCAGTAGCCCTGGCGGCGCTGGGTGAGGACGCCTTCGCAGTGGATGAGGCGACTGGGGTCATAGCCGCGGATCCAGCCGGCCATGGCGTCCTGGTTGGCGCCGTAGCCGGTTTCATTGCCCAGCGACCAGAAGATGACGCAGGGGTGATTTTTGTCGCGCAGGACCATGCTCATGCCGCGGTCGAGGAAGGCGGCGGTCCAGCGGGGATCGTCGCAGAGATTGGCGTAGTAGTGATGGGCTTCGATATTGGCCTCGTCGATGACGTAGAGGCCGTACTCGTCACAGAGGTCGTAGAAATGCGGGTCGTTGGGGTAGTGGGAGGTGCGCACGGCGTTGAAATTGAATTGCTTGAGGAGGAGGACGTCCTGGAGCATGGTTTCGCGGGGGACGGTTTTGCCGAGGCGTTCGTGGAAGTCGTGGCGGTTGACGCCCTTGATCATGACGGGCTGGCCGTTGACCAGGAGTTGGCGGTCCTTGACTTCGATGCGGCGGAAGCCGAAGCGGGTGCTGGTGATATCAGTGCTGGTGCCATCGGGATCTTTGAGGGTGACGACGAGGGTGTAGAGACAGGGCGATTCGTCCGACCAGAGTTTGGGGTTGGCGACGCTGGTGGCCAGTTCGACGCGGTGGCCGCGGTTGCCGGCACCGATGCCGGTGGACATGGGCACTTCGCCCTGCAGGGGCTGTTCGAGGACGGGCTGCTGTTGTTCGTCATAGACCTGGGCGCTAACCGTCCAGCCTTTCACGGGCTGGTCGTTGAGGAAGCGGGCGCGGGTTTCGAGCTTGAGTTCGGCCTGCTGGCCGTTGGCGTCGGGGGTGCCGACGACGAAGACATCGGCGATTGACGCCGCCATGGGCGTGCAGTAGAGATACACCTCGCGGTGGATGCCGGCCATCCACCAGTGGTCCTGGTCTTCGATGAAGCTGGCGTCGGACCAACGGATGACTTTGACGGCGAGGGTATTGCTGCCGGCTTTCAGCCAGGGCGTGAGGTCGAATTCGGAGGGTGTGCGGCTGTCTTTGGCGAAGCCGGCCTCATGGCCATTGATGTAGACGTAGTAGGCGCTTTCGACGCCGCCGAAGTGGATGACGACGCGGCGCTGCTGCCAGGTTTTGGGCAGAGTGAAGCTGGTGCGGTAAAGCCCGGTGGGGTTTTCCGCCGGGACTTGCGGTGGGTAGTTGGTGAAGGGCATGACAATGTTGGTGTAGATGGGGCGGTCGTAGCCCTGGGTGGTCCAGTTGCCGGGGACGGTGATTTCGTCCCAGCTCGTGCAGCGGGTCGTGGGTTTCATGAAGGACTCGGTGTCCTTGCCTTCCGGGTCCGTGCAGTATCGGAAGCGCCACTGGCCATTGAGTGACAGGACCCACGGCGAGGCGGCGGGATCACGGGCGAGTGCCTGGTCCTGGCTGGCGTAGGGAAACAGCGTTGCCCGTGCGGGCAGGCGGTTGATGGCGGTGATCTCGGGCGTTTCCCATGGTTTGGTGGCGGTGTGCAGCGTGTAGGTCATGCTTTCTCCTGGAATTCGCGGCTTCTTCTATGGGTACGGGTTGTATGCGACACTTACGATATAGCGAGGTGCTGCTGGAGCCAGCGGCGCAGGACGAAAATCATCCAGATGCGGCCCCATGGCACGTGTTTGCGTTCATAGCCCTGCCAGAGATCCTGGAGTGCCTGGCGGCGGAAGAGGCCGTCCTGCGCGGGGTGGAAGGCGTCGAGCAGCTCCGGCCGCAGGGCGTCTTGGAAATACTGGTCGAAGGGTAGGACGAAGCCCTGCTTGGGGCGCTTGACGCAGGCATCGGGCAGGCCGGTGCCGGCGGCGTGGACGAGGAGTGGCTTGGGTGGGGAACCGAGTTTATAACGGCTGGGGATGGCCAGCATGAGCTCGACCAAGTCCTGGTCGATGAGCGGGACGCGGACTTCGAGGCCGTGGGCCATGCTCATCTGGTCGCTGTCGCGCAGTAATGTCGAGAGCATGTAGCTGCGCAGTTCCCAGAAGGAGATGGCGTTGATGAGGTCATCGTCCGCGCGGCCGGCGAGCTGAGCGAAGCAGCGCTGCTCCCAGTCGCTGGTGCCGGTGCCGGCGGCGAGGAAGTCCGGGCAGAGCAGCGACTGTCGCAGTTCGGGGGAGAGGATCTGCCGGGTGAGGAAGGTGGCCGGGTAGGGATAGCTCGCGAGGCGGGCGAGTTTGCGCAGCTTTTCGGAATCACTGCGGGCCGCCAGCGCGGCGGTGGCGCGGGTGGGCATGGCCCGCAGGAAGTTTTGCCAGCGATGGAGCCGGCGGGGATTGCGAAAGGCCTGGTAGCCGACGAAGAGTTCGTCGCCGCCGACGCCGGAGAGGGCGACTTTGAGGCCGGCGCTGCGGGCGGCTTTGGCGACGAACCAGGTGTTCAGGCCGTCGATGCTGGGTTGGTCGAAGGCGTTGATGGCTGCGGGCAGATTGGCCTTGACCTCGTCGCCGCCGAGTTCGAGCTCGTGGTGGGTGAAGGCGTTGGCCTGGGCTGACAAGGCGGCGAAATGCCGTTCGTCGAAGCGTTTGTCGGCGAAGGCGAGGGTGAACGAGAAGAGATCATCGCTGGTGGCCTGGCGGAGGAGGGCGACGATGGCGGCGCTGTCGATGCCGCCGCTGAGGAAAGTGCCGAGTTTGACGTCGGCGACGCGCTGTGAGGCGACGGCGTGCTGGAGGGCCGCGTGGACTTTCTCGCGAATGCTGGGCAGGGCGTTGGCAGGCGGCGCGGTGGCGGTTGGTGGTGGCAGCCAGAACGCGTGCAGGTCGTGGCTATTGCCCTGGCAGCGCAGCGTGTGTCCCGGCGGGAGTGACTGCAGGCCACGAACGAGCGTAAAGGGCTCCTGGACGGCGCCGTAGGCGAGGAAGCTTTGCAGGCCATCGGGCGAGAGGGTGCCGGGCATGCCGGCGGCGAGGAGGGCGCGGACTTCGGAGGCAAAGAGCAGGGCGTCGTTGTGCCAACCGTAGTACAGCGGCTTGATGCCGAGGGGATCGCGGGCGATGACGAGCTCGCGGTGTTGGGCGTCCCACAGGGCGAAGGCGAACATACCGCGGAGGCGGGAAATGGCGTCCCTGCCCCATTGTGCGTAGGCTTTGAGGATCACTTCCGAGTCGGACTGGCTGCGGAACTGCTGGGAGCCTTGGAGGAGCTGGCGCAGTTCGCGAAAATTGTAGATTTCGCCGTTGAAGACGAGCCAGTTGCCGGTGTCGGGGTCGAGCATGGGCTGGCTGGCGGCGGCGCTAAGGTCGATAATGGCCAGGCGGCGGTGGCCGAGGACGACGGTGGGACTGTCCGAGACGATCTCGCTGCCGGAGCCGTCGGGGCCACGGTGGGCCATGGCGCGGGTCATGGCCGCAACGGCGGCACGGGCCTGGTCGGGCCCGGCCCCGGCGTGATTAGCCTGGAAGAAACCGGCGATGCCGCACATGATGCCGTCGTCCTGTCTGTTTGCGGTTTAGCGCCATTGCCAGCCGCAGCCGGCCACCCAGGCGGCGAGGCGGCTGTCGAGGATATCGCCGGCCTGTTGGCGTTCGCGGAGGAAGGCCGGTATGGCAGCGGGACTGCGGGGGATGACGGCGATGTCCTCGCCGTCGTCGAGCTGCTGTTGGTGCTGGGCGTTAGCGGGGGCGTTTTCGTCGACGTCCATGAAGACGGTAGTGACCAGCTCGCCGGTCATGCCGGCGGAGCTGCTGCCGGGGCCGGTGTCCCAGAGGACGCGGCCGTGGTAGCCGGTTTCCTCGTGGAGTTCGCGCCTGGCGGCCTCAGCGGGGCTTTCGCCGGCGTTGATGAGGCCGGCGGGGAATTCGATGACGAAGGCATTGACGGGCGGTCGGAACTGGCGGATGAAGAGGATGTCGCCGGCGGGGCGCAGGGTGGCGATAATGAGCACGGCCTGCTGCTGTTGCTGACGTTGTGCGGCTTCCCAGCAGCGCTCGCGGCCTTGCCGATCGGTGAAGCGGACATTCTCCAGGCGGAGAAAGCGTCCGGCGGCGACGACATCGGCGCTCAGGCAGCGGGGCTCCAGCTGGCGACGGTCCGATTTAGCCATATTAGTAGGTCACGACCAGGGCCATGATTTCGAGAGTTTCCTCGCCGATGCATTCGACGCCGTGGCTTTTGCCGAGGCCGGTGAGGACGGCGTCACCGACATGGATATCGCGGACGACGCCGTCGTCGGTGACTCTGCCGTTGCCTTTGAGGACGATGTAGACTTCGTCTTCGCCGGTGTGGTCATGGAGGCCGATGCTGGCGCCGGGCGGGATGATGAGTTTTGCGCAGACGCGGATGTGCTGGCCGCCGAATTCGGCTTTGCTGAAGTAGTGCTGGAGGGTGACGCTGCCTTTGCCGCCCTTCATATTTTCGCGGGTTTCGGAGACGAAGCTGTTGTTGTCTTTGATCATGGTGGTGGTGATTTCCTGCTGTTGGGTTGCTTGGTTGGGGCTATGGTCAGCGGCCGGCGTGATGATCGTCGTGTTGGTCGTTGTGACCGGCGACGAGCGGGCTGATCCTGAGTTTGACGACGCGGCGGGGATTGGCCTCGACGATATCGGCGGCGAGAACGCCGGTGTTGACGGCTTCGCCCTGTTTGGGAATGCGGCCGAGGAAGGTCGATAGATAGCCGCCGAGGGTGTCGTAGTCTTCTTCCTCGGAGATGTCGACATCAAGCAGCTCGTTGACTTCGCAGATGGGTATGCGGCCATCGACGACGAAACTGCCATCGGGCTGGGGCTGGACTTCGAGCAGCTCGTCCTCGTCGTCATATTCATCCTGGATGTCGCCGACGATTTCTTCGAGGATATCTTCGAAGGTGACGATGCCGGCGGTGCCGCCGTATTCGTCGAGGACGATGGCGAAGTGGTTGGTGCTCTGGCGGAATTCCTCCAGGAGGTCGCCGATATTTTTGGTTTCGGGAATGAACACGGGCGGGTGGGCGAGGTCCTGTAGGCTCTTGACCTGCTTGAGGCGTTCTTCATCGAGGAGGTCTTTGGCGTAGAGGATGCCGAGGACGTGATCAATGCTGTTGCGGTAGAGTGGCAGGCGGCTGTGCCCGGAGGAGACGATGGCCTTGCGGACATCGGCGATGCTGGAATTTTCCTCAACGCCGTCGACATCGACGCGTGGCGTCATGATTTCGTGGACGAACGTCTGGTCAAGGGCGAAGGCGCCGAGGATCATGCGGCGTTCGTCTTCCTGGATGGTTTCGCCGCCACCGTCGCCGCCGCGGGCGGCTTCGATGAGTGAGAGGATTTCGTCTTCGGCGGTGGGCACGGAGTCATTTTCCTTGTCGCCCTGTTGTTTTTCGCGGGCGAGTCTGGCGGCGGCGGCCATGGGTATGGTCAGTGGCGCCAGCAGCCAGGCGCAGAGGCGGAGGCACGGCAGGTACTGGCTGAGCAGTCGTGCGGACCATGCCAGGGAGAGCTGCTGGGAGGCCAATTCGCAGAGTCCGTAGCCAATGGCGAGGGCGCCCAGGGGCCTGACGAATGCCCAGAGGTCGTGGAGCTGACCGTCGCCGCTGTTGCTGCTATGGTCCAGGAAGAAATGGAAGGCGACAACGCCAAGGATGACCAGCAACCGTCCCGCATAGCGCCACTCATCGCGCACGGGCAATTGCTGCCCGAGCGATTCGGCGAGGTCCTCGTTGATATCTTCGAGCTTGCGCAGTCTGCCGCCGCTCATTTTTGCCAGTTCGAGGCCGGAGACAAAGAGCCATGCTGTCAGCAGGAAGGTCGCGCCTGCGAGGGCGAGCCATAAATTCGGGTCCATACACACTTTCTTGGTTAGTGATGCGGTTCAACCGCCACCAGGGCGGAAAGGGACAATCTACATTGGTCAGAAAAAACGTTCAAGATCAAAGCGTTGAGAGAGAGCATCCATCACGCGTTTCTCTGCGGCGCGCATGGCACGGCGGGCGGCGGGCGTTTGGTCGTCTTCACCAGAAAGATGGAGCATGCCGTGGACGATGTACAGCACGAGTTCCCGGGACGGATTGCCACCGTGGGCGCCGACGTACTCGACGGCGACGGCTGGGCAGACGTCGATTTCGGCGATGACGAGCTCGTCGTCATCCGTGATGGCGGGGGCGCTGGGGCGGGCGTCCTGGCGAAGGTCGAAGGTAAGAACGTCGGTGGGGCCGTGGTGATTGAGGAAGGCTTCGTTGAGTTCGGCCATGTGTTTCTTGCCGAGAAGACACACCGCGATAACGCCGCACTCGTGTTCAAGACCGGCCAGCGTAGCCGCGGCTTTGAGCACCGTCAACAGCTGCCGGCGACGGCGCAGGGCGGGCCGTCCCGCTTCTTTGGCTAGGCTGATGCTCATCACGGCGTCTCCGTGGACGGGCCGCTGTCACCCGTCGCAGTCGCCGTGGCTGGCGTGGCTGGCGTGGCTGGCGTGGCTGGCGTGGCTGGCGTGGCTGGCGTGGCTGGCGTGGCTGTGGGTGCTGGCCGTTTTTGGGTTTCGTTAGGTGCTGGCGTCGTTTCCTTTGGGGGGTATTCGGGGCGTTCGTGGTAGATATTGCAGAGGGTCTGGACGATCTGGTCGCGGATTTTCATGAAATCGGCGAGGGTGAGAGGCGCGGCATCGAACTGATGTGCCTGGAGTTTGGCGAAGAGGAGTTCATTGACGCGTTCGCCGATGCGGGCGCCGCCGACTTTGGCGCTACCCTGGTTACTGAACAGTGAGCGCATGGCGGCTTCACAGGTGTCGGCGATTTCGACGATGACGACTTCGGGGCGCTGGGGGCGTGGCCCGTCGTAACGGAAGTCGGTGATATCCGGTGCTTTGCTGCTGTTTTTCTTGGCGATTTGTTCGGCACGCTGGAAGAAGTAGGCGATGACGCTATCGCCGTGGTGTTGGGCGATTGCTTCGCGGATAGGCCGGTTGAGGCGATATTTGCGAGCGAGTTCGACGCCGTAGCGGACGTGTTCACGGAGGATGCGGCTGCTTTCCTCGGGGGGGAGTTTGTCATGGGGGTTGGGGATGTCGCCGTGCTGGTTTTCGGCGAAGTAATCTGGCGCGTAGAGTTTGCCGATGTCGTGGAAGTAGGCGCAGACCTCGGCGAGGGCTGGGTTGGCGCCGATGGCCTTGGCGGCGTCGGTGGCTAGCCTGGCGACATTGAGGCTGTGTTCGTAGGTTCCGGGCGCTTCGTTGCGGAGGCGTTCAAGGAGTGGGTGATCGCGGTCGTTGAGTTCGCCCAGGGATGACGGCGTGGTCACATCGAAGAGCCGTTCCAGGATGCTGGGCAGGAGGAAAAGGGCGACGACCACGATAAGGCCATTGAGCAGAGCCAGCGCCAGCAGTTTCGGGCCGTAGTCGCCAATGCCGCTCCAGATCCAGGGCATGTCCTGATACCAGGCGAAGAACAGGCAGAGGGCGAGCACAGCGGCGTCAACGCCGAGGCCGCCCCACATGAAGCGGTAGCGTTTGTTGACGTTGTGGAACAGCAACAGGCCGACCATGGCGACGAGGAAACAGTTGATGCTGAGCAGGTAGGGCTGATTGCTCGGCAGCAGCAGTGCGGTGAGGGCAGAGAGCAGGACGGTCAGGCAGAGGCCGATGCGCATGCCCATGAGATAGGCCGCCAGGGCCGGTGCCAGCGCCAAGGGAATGAGTGCCAGCAAGTGCAGGCTGTTGCCGTAAATGAGATTGCCGTGGAGCCACTGGCCGCCCACCAGCAATGCGAGGTGCAGGCCGGCACAGAGACTGCAGAGGACAATGCGCTCCGAGCGATGGAAAAAATCAGGCTTGAGACTGTGGATGCTCAGGCCAAAGCAGAACAGCAAGAGGCCGCAGAGAAGCGCTGTCTGGTAGATGGGCAAGAGCCTGCGGCTGAGTCGATTCTGTTGTTGGATGGAGAGATTGTGTGCCTGCAGCTTGGTGGCGATCTCGGCGCTGATGACAGTGCCTTTGCGGACGAGCAGCTCGTCAGGAAAGACCTGGATGAGGTCGCCGGGGAGCTCGCGGGTGACGGCGATGGCGTTGGTGCCGGCGTCGAGTTGGGCGGCGCCACCGTTGCCGTTGAGTTTTTTGTTGCTCGCAATGACCGCTGGCGAGTAGTAGAAGCCGCGTTCGGCGTAGACATCGCGGTTGGCAACGGTGCCGGCCAGTGTTTCGGCGCTGTCGAGTTCGTCGCCGGGCGCATAGAGCGTACGCGGGATGCGTCCGTAAAGCAGGCTTAGGTAGCACAGCGCCCAAAGGAGCAGAAAGCAGGTCAAGGTTTCGGTGGTTTTGAACCGGCTTTTGCTCTGGGTGGCCTGGGTGCGTGGCAGGGGCCTCGGCAGCGGATCAGGAGGCTCCTGTTCTGCAGGTGATGCTATCTGCTGTTCACTCATGGCGGCTGTTCATTTGGCTATGCGGCGCAGGCCGCGATGGGGCGTTGTCACGCCGGACTGGGGTGGCGGGCGTTGTTACCCGTTGCCAGCCGGCATGGCGAGGTGGTGGCTTACATGGCCTTGAAAAGGACGGCGGCGTTGTGGCCGCCAAAGCCCAGGCTGACATTCAGGGCCACCTTCAAGGGTAGTTCCCGGCACTGGTTGGGCGTGTAATTAAGATCGCAGTCCGGGTCGGGCGTCTGGTAGTTCATGGTACCGGGAATGACGCCATTTTTCAGTGCCAAGGCACAGACGACGGACTCAAAGCCGCCGGCAGCGCCGAGCATGTGTCCGGTCATGGACTTGGTGCTGCTGATGGCGACGCGGTAGGCGTGCTCGCCCAAGGCCCGTTTGAGAGCGAGGGTCTCGACCTTGTCGTTCAGGGGCGTCGAGGTGCCGTGGGCGTTGACGTAGTCCAGGGCGCTGATGGGTAACTCGGCGCAGGTGAAGGCGTTGCAGATTGCTCGGGCGGCGCCGAGGCCCTCGCTGTGTGGCGCCGTGATGTGGAAAGCGTCACCGCTGAGGCCATAGCCGATCACCTCGGCCAGGGCGGTCGCGCCGCGCCTGGCGGCGTGTTCGGCATCTTCGAGGACGAGGATGCCGGCGCCTTCGGCGGGTACGAAGCCGTCGCGGTCGCGGTCAAACGGCCTGCTGGCGTGGGTGGGGTCGTCATTGCGCTCGGAAAGGGCGTGCATGGACGAGAAGCTTGCCTGCCCAATTGGGGTGATGCCGGCTTCGGTGCCGCCGGCGAGAATGACATCGGCGTCCCCGCGGCGGATCATCCAGAAGGCCTCGCCGATGGAGTGTAGGCCGGAGGCGCAGGCGCTGACCAAGCCGAAGTTGGGCCCCTGGAACTGGTAGCGGATGGCCAGATAGCCGGCGGCCATATCGGAGATCATCATGGGTACGGTCAGGGGTGAAACGCGGCCCGGCCCTTTGTCTAGGAGATTTTGAATTTGTTGGGACAGCGTGCCCAGCCCGCCAATGCCCGAGGACACCATCACGCCGATACGCTCGGGGTTGACGCCGTGTTCGGAGCCGCTGAGGCCGGCCTGATTGACTGCCTGGTCGGCGGCGGCAACTGCGAAATGGCAGAACATGTCGAGGCGTTTGGCTTCCTTCGGATCGAGCAGAGTATCGGTAGCGAAGTTTTTGACTTCGCCGCCAATGCGGCAGCGGAAGCCCGTTGCATCGAAGCGGGTCAAGGTGCCAATACCGGAGTTGCCGGCAAGCAGTTTTTCCCAGTTTTCCTGGACGGTATTGCCCAGGGGGGACACTGCACCGGTACCGGTGATGACGACGCGTTTATATGGGGTCATGACTGGCCTCACTACTAAAGGGTTGCTTGCGGCGCAGGTTGGGCTCGATCGTCTGCACCGGCGCTACTGCCGGCAACATGGATTGCGGCCGGGTGCGCCATAACATAACTCGCGAATCGCATTTTGGTACTGCGCCGGCCAGGCTGGCGACCTGACTGCGGCAGGCAGGCTGCCAGCAGCGCGGGGCGCCTTGATACAAGTAAGGCCACATTCACTGGTGAACGTGGCCCTTCAGCGCTTCCCGGCTATTTCAGCAGCTAGTAATACGAAGCAGTCCCCCCTACTGAAAGAGCGCAGTGAAAAGCTGTCAGCAAGTGCAATACTCAGGCGCCGGTGCCGAGTTTGCCCTCGACGTATTTGATGGCGTCGCCAACGGTGGTCAGCATTTCGGCCTCTTCGTCCGGAATTTCCATGCCGAATTCTTCTTCGAGGGCCATCACCAGTTCGACCGTGTCGAGGGAGTCGGCGGCGAGGTCTTCAATGAACTTGGCTTCGGGCTTGACATCTTCTTCACGGACGTTCAGTTGGTCGACGATGATTTTGATGACGCGTTCGCTGTTTGTTGCCATGTTGTTTTCTCCAAGACGTTATGAAGTAGTAGAAACAAGATTTTTTGACACGTTTACGCGGTAGTTTTGACGCGTGGGGTTGCCTAAAAGGGGCCTTGGCGATGGCGACTTTTGGGCAGAAAAAACGAAGCAATACTATAGCATGGAAGCGGGTAATGGCAAGGTCATATTACATAACCAAGCCACCATCAACGCATAAGACCTGGCCGGTGATATAATCTGCGCTCTTGCCGACGAAGAAGGTGACGGCGGCCGCGATGTCTTCGGCTTTGCCGGTGCGGCCGAGGGGTATCTGCTTGAGCAGCGCCTCGCGCTGTTCGGGGGGCAGTTCGGCGGTCATGGCGGTATCGATGAAGCCTGGGGCGATGACATTGACGGTGATGGAGCGGCTTGCGAGTTCCTTGGCCATGCTTTTGCTGAAACCGATAATCCCGGCCTTGGCGGCGGCGTAGTTGGCCTGGCCGGCGTTGCCCGTGATGCCGATAACGGATGAGATGTTGACGATGCGCCCGTAGTGGGCCTTCATCATGGGGCGGACAACGGCTTTCACGCAGTTGTAGACGCCCTTGAGGTTTACGGCGAGGACCTGGTCCCAGTCCTCTTCACGCATGCGCATCAGCAGGTTGTCGCGGGTGATGCCGGCGTTATTGACCAGGATGTCGATGCGGCCAAAGTCGCTGACGATCTGCTTGCTGCAGTCTTCGACGGCCTGGTAGTCGGCGACGTTGAGGGCGTAGGGTCTGGCGCAGCCGGGGCGCAGCTGGCAGAGTTCGGCGGCGACGCTTTCGGAGCCAGTGCTGGTCGTGCTGATGACGGCGATGCTGGCGCCCTTGGCGGCGAGTTGTTCGGCGACGGCCTTGCCGATGCCGCGGCTGGCGCCGGTGACGATGGCGACTTGTCCTTGCAATTCGTTCATGGGGTATCTCCGCTGCTAGAGGTTGAACTGGCGTTTAGGGTGCGAGCAGGGCGCAGGCGGCGTCGAGGCTCTTGTCACTGTTGACGCTGGCGACGGGGTAGGCGCGGTTGCTGCGGCGCAGGAAGCCGCTGAGCACGGCGCCGGGCCCGAATTCGAGTGCGAGGTCGGCGTGCTGTTGGATGAGTTGGGAGCATTCATCCCAGCGGACGCTGCCGCTGATCTGGCGGCAGAGATTGGTGCGGATAGCGTCTGGAGCGCTGACCAGGGCGCCACAGACATTTTGTGCGACCAGGCAGGACGGGGCCTGCAAGACCGTGTTGGCTAAGACCTTGGCGAAGGGCTCGCAGGCTGGTGCCATGAGGCGCGAGTGGTAGGCGCCGGCGACCTGCAGGGCGACCACGCGGTAGCCCGCCGCGGCGAGCTTTGCCATCGCCTGTTGCAGGGGGGCGACCGCGCCGCTGATGACGATCTGTCCCGGGCAGTTGTAATTGGCGACGTCGACGTCGCAGTCGGCGCAGGTCTTTTCGATGACGTCGCGTTCGCCGCCGATAATGGCGGCCATGCCGCCCTGGCTTTGCTGGCAGGCCAGGTCCATGAGGCGGCCGCGTTCGGCGACAACCTTAAGCACATCGGCGAAGGCGAAGACGCCGGCGGCGTAGAGCGCGGCGAATTCGCCGAGACTGAGGCCGGCGCAGATATCCGCCTTGACGGCGACGCGTTCCTGCAGGGCTGCGAGCGCGGCGAGAGACATGGTGAGAATGGCCGGCTGGCAGTTGGCGCAGGCAGTGAGATCGTCTGTGCTGCCCTGGAAGCAGAGTGTCGAGATGGCGCGGCCGAGGGCCTCGTCGGCCTGGTCGAAGATCGCGCGGGCGGCTTTTGACGCGTCATAGAGATCGCGGCCCATGCCTGGGGTTTGGGCGCCCTGGCCGGCGAACATGAAGGCGATGCGTTTTGGGGGCATGGGATATGCTCCTTGTGCTGGTGCCGGCGAGGTTAGCGCTGCTGCGCGAGCCGGGCGGTGGCGTGTCGCGAGCCCCTTGCCGCGTGTAGGCGTGCTTCTGGAACGATGCGGGGGGGGGGCTCAGGAGTTGTTGGGCATCGCTTTGATACGCTCAGCGATGGTCTCGTTGACGCGCAGGCGCACGAAATCGCCGGCGGATCGAATGCCGTTGCGGACGGCTTTGGCGTTGGAGATGCCATGGCCGATGATGCAGACACCGGCGACGCCGAGCAGCGGTGCGCCGCCGACCTCGGCGTAGTCCGTCCGTTTTTTCAATTCCATGAAAGCGCCTTTGGCCATGAGGGCGCCGATTTTCCAGCGCAGCTTTTGCATGATCTGTTGTTTGACCATGTGGCCGAGGGCGACTGCGATTTGTTCGCAGCTTTTGAGCACGACGTTGCCGACGAAGCCATCGCAGATGACGACGTCGACGGCGCCGGAAAAGAGATCATGGCCTTCGACGTTGCCGACGAAGTTGAGGCTTTTTGCCTCGCTGAGGAGCTGGAAGGCCGCCTGGGTGAGCTTGTTGCCTTTGCCTTCCTCGGTGCCATTGCAGAGCAGGCCGACGCGGGGATTCTTGTGGTGCAGAATAGTGTGGGAGTAGATGCTGCCCATGACTGCGTAGTGAAGGAGATTGAGGGGCGTGCAGTCGACGGTGGCACCGGCGTCCAGGAGGAGGAAGTGTCCTTTTTCGGTGGGGAACACCGTGGCGATGCCTGGGCGTTCGATGCCGGGTATCATGGACCACTTGAAGTAGGCTGCGGCCACGGCCGCGCCGGTGTTGCCCGCGCTGAAGACTGCCGCCGCTTTTTTCTGGCGGACGAGGTTCATGGCCACGTTGATGGACGCGTCACGCTTGCGGCGCACGGCCGACACGGGGTGTTCGCCCATATCGACGACCTGGCTAGCCGGGACGAGTTCCAGGCGTTTGTCGCCCCACTTGCCGATGCGACGCAGTTCCGTTTCGATTGGTTTGGGGTCGC
>JAQWBY010000410.1 GCA_028706165.1 Lentisphaeria bacterium
GACGCCAGGGCGGGCAATTGCCGCCGGGACGGCGGCAAGAACCGCAACGGCAGCCCAAGCAGCCGAGTGCTGTCGATTGCCGTCGAGTGCTGTCGATTGCCATCGAGTGCCGTCGATTGCCATCGATTGCCGTCGAGTGCCATCGAGTGCTGTCGATTGCCATCGAGTGCCGTCGAGTGCTGTCGAATGCAGTCGATTGCTGTCGAATGCCATCGAGTGCCATCGAGTGCCGTCGAATTACGTAGTGGCGCGGGCTGAGAAAGCCCAGGGCAGGGCGGTAGGGGGTTCACGCCACCCCAGCCCCAGGAAGTAGCACGCCATTGATGTCGGTGTTATGTTGAGGTTCTTCCCCTGTCTTCCTCCCGCCCAACGAAACCGAACACCAATGGAGTGCGCCATGCCCACGAGTTCGCGACGCCTGCTTGCCCTGTCCGCCATGCTATCCGTAGTCGGTTGCCTGCAAGCCCAGCCATTACTGCAATGGCCATTGACGGAGGGTGACGGCAATGTCGCCAACGATCATTCCGGCAACGGCCTCAATGGCGTCATCACCGCCAAATGGCACCCGAGCGCCGAGGGCCCGGTCCTGAATTTTGACGGCACGGCCGCGACCCAGGTGACGATCGATCTGCCGGAAGACAAGCGCCTGGGCACGGGCTCGTGGACGCTGTCGGCGTGGGTCCGGCCCGACAAGCTGGGGATGCCCGAAAGCCGCGAGGGCCAGAACACACGCCGGATGTTCTCCTACGGCCAGTGGCCGCAGGCGATCATTACCTTGAACATCAATGGCAATGGCAGCTTTGGCTGCTATATGGCCTACAATGACGTGCAGGGCAAGCGCGTTTCCGGCGATGCGAGTTCGGCGCCGGGGGCGGTGGCGCTAGGCGTCTGGACGCATGTGGTGATGGTCTGCGATCGCGAGGCGGGCCAGCTGCGGCCCTATGTGAACGGCATCCGCCAGGGGGCAAAGGCGTTGCCGACGACTTTCGCCGGCGACTTCGACGTCTTCGGCAATCTGAGCTTCGGTAACGGCTGGCAGAATTACAGCGGCGACATGGGCGCCATCGGCGTGTATCGCCAGGCGCTCGCGGACAGCGCGGTCATCGGCCTATTCCGGGAACAATCTCCGCGCTTTGGCATGGCCGAGGACACGCTCAACGAACAAGAAAAGGCCGCACTCGCCGCCGCCGCCGAAGCCGCCGCCCGCGCCGAGGCCATGAACGCCTACCAGGCGAAGAACGACGCGGCCAGCGCGGCCATTGCCGCCGGCGACTATCGCGCCGCTCAGGCGCCCCTGCGTGAGCTGCTCGCTCAGACGCAGACGCCGGCGCATTTCCGCAGCTACGCGCATCTGCGACTGGCGCAGGCAATGGTCCTCGCCGGCGACCGCGATGGCGCCCAGCGCGAATACGCCGCTCTCGCCGAAACGACCGACTATCCCGCCGTGCATCGGCAGGAAGCGCGGGAACTGATTGACGAGCTGGACCGGCAGGCGCGCGGCCTGCCACCGCGTGACCCGGCGGCTAACCGCACGGCGATTCCAAGCATATCGGATTTCGCGGCGGAGGTCGTCGTCGCACCGGATGGCGACGACAGCGGCGACGGCACGCCAACCTCGCCGCTCAAAACGCTCAATCGCGCCAGGGACCTCGTGCGGGCGCTGCGCGGCCGCGGCGAAAAGGGCGCCATTCGGGTGCTCGTGCGCAGCGGCGTCTATCCCGTGACTGAGACTTTCACCCTGACGGCGGAGGATTCCGGCACTGCTGAGGGCCCGGTGGTCTATCAGGCAGAGGAATTGGGCAAGGCCGTGTTCTACGGCGGCGCCAAAGTCAGGGACTTCGAGCCCGTTACCGCGCCGGACATCCTGGCGCGGCTGCCCGAAGAGGCGCGAGGCAAAGTCTGGCAGGCTGATTTGCGGGCGCAGGGCATTAGCAACTACGGTGCGCTGCGTGTCCGCGGCGGCATTGGCCAGCCGCCGGCGCCGCCGACTCTGGAACTCTTTGTCAATGGTCAGCCCATGACTCTCGCCCGCTGGCCCAACGAGGGCTTCGTGCCCATCCGTGAGCTCATCGAGCCCGGTTCGGCCAAAGAGAAAAAGCCGTCGGTCTTTGGCTATAACGACGATCGTCACGCGCGCTGGACCAAGGCCAACGATCCCTGGCTCTTCGGCTACTGGCTGTTCCTCTGGGCGGACGCCACCATCAAGATCGGCAAAATCGACACCGAAGCCAAGACCATCACCACCGCCGAGCCCTACCACTACGGCGGCCGCGGCATGAACAACACCCAGGGCATTATCTACTACGCCTTCAATCTGCTGGAAGAAATCGACCAGCCCGGCGAATGGTACCTCGACCGCGAAGCCGGCATGCTCTATCTCTATCCCGAAGGCGACCCGAACCGCGCCATCGTCGAGATCGGCATGCACGCCGGCCCCATGGCATCGCTCACCGAAGTCAGTCATGTGCGTTTGGAAGGTCTCGCCTTCGACCTCGGCCGCTACCGCGGCATCGTCGCCGAAAACTGCTCGGACTGCCTGGTCGCCGGCTGCACGCTCACCCGCCTGGCCGACACCGGCATCATCGCCACCGGCGGCAAGCGCTTCGGCATCTTCGGCTGCGATCTCAGCGCCTTGGGGCGCCTGGGCGTGATCCTCCAGGGCGGCGACCGCAAAACCCTCACCCCCGCCGGACACTTCCTCGAAAACTGCCGCATCCACTCCTTTGGGCGGGTTGACCGCACCTACACGCAGGCCGTGTCCCTCGGCGGTGTCGGCAATCGGGTGTCGCACTGTCTGATGTACGACTGCCCCACCAGCGTCATCAGCATGGGCGGCAACGACCACGTCTTCGAATACAACGACGTGCACAGCGCCGTCAAGGAATCCGACGACCAGGGCGGCGTGGACATGTGGGGCAACCCGACCTTCCGCGGGAACATCTTCCGCTTCAATCGCTTCCGCAGCGTCGGCAAGCCCGCCGTCGGCCACGCCGTGCACGGCCAGGCCGCCATACGCTTCGATGACGCCATCAGCGGCCAGCTCGTCTACGGCAATATCCTCTACCAGGGCTCGAACGGCAATTTCGGCGCCATACAAATGAATAGCGGCCGGGACAATATCTTCGACAACAATCTCTTCATTGACAACAAGCACGCCATCAGCGGCGGCTGGAACCCCGGCAATGCCCACTGGAAAGACACCCAGACGGGCAAAAAAGCCGAAGCCTACACCAGCGACCTGTACCTGGAACGCTACCCCGCCATCGCCACGATGTTCGACGGCAACGGCCGGAATTTCTTCTGGCGAAATGTCTTCTGGCGCTGTGGCACCATCGGCCAGCGCGGCCGCAATCTCGAGCTCGGCGAAAATGCCATGCTGGCGGAAACGGACGAGCCGGGCTTCGTCGATCTGGCGGCAGGCGATTTCCGGCTGCAGGACGACTCGGTCGTCTTCAAGCGCCTGGCATTCCGGCAGCTACCGGTCGCGGAAA
>JAQWBY010000411.1 GCA_028706165.1 Lentisphaeria bacterium
TAATTTCAAGAGGCACGCCGTTGGGATTAGTCACGACAATGTTGCGCACGACATCCTGGCACCCCATGTAGACTGCCGGCGCACCGACGGGAACTTCAAAGGTCAGCGTCGGTGGGCAGAAAACCGACGCGCCACTATCGACATCGACACTGCAGCTCTGCGTGCCAGGCGTGTTGTCCGCGCAGGTCCAGTTCAGCTCAATTTTGGCGCAATTAAAGACGGTGGCGCAGCCGACGCTTAGCGCCTTGACATAGAACATGCGAGTCTGGGCCGGGGCGATGGCACCGGTGCTGCCGGTGAAAATGCCGTTGACGACATCCAGGGCCAAATCTTCCACGGGCGGACCAAGCGGGCCGTTTTGGCGGAAACCAATGAGCGAGAGATTTGCTGCCAAGGTCAGGGTCATGAAGGCGCCATCGCCAGGCAAGGTACCGGTGCCCGTATTGGTGACTTCAATTTGGAATTCCACCACGGAACCAACGTTGGCAATAATAACTTTGGCACCGGTATTGTACTGACTCATTGCCACGTTCAACTCGGGCACGTTGACGTCGAAGCTGGCGATGACGTTGGCGGAATTCACCATCACTGGGGGGACTTGGCTGGGATAGCGGCAGAATGACAGTGCCAATGCCGCGCTGGTGAACTGTCCCGTCGTGACGGAGCAATTTGGGCGTACACGCACGCTCACTGCCGCATCGGCATCAAGGGTGCCCAAGGACCAGCTCACGCTGCGAGTAGCGTCATCAAAGACTCCGCCGGCGCTAGCGGACACAAAAAGAAAGCCCGCTGGTAGGGTGGAGGTCACGACGGCATTGAAAACCGGTGCCTCGTGGCTGTAGCTTACGGTTACCGGCACTTCAATTTCTTCACAGGAATTGACACTGGGAAAGGCGGCCGGAACGGTGATGCTGCCATAGCTGACAACGGGAGCAGGCTGACGATTATTCGTTGCCGCCGGCGTCACATTGGCACCGCGGCGATTGAGCCACTGGCTGGGATCGTCATTGGTCGTCCCGTCAGGCTGAATAAAAGCAATGCTGTCTCCAGATTGCCAATAGGCAAGGCTGATAGGCAAAGGAAAGACGAGTGGGGCTGGTGGGTTTGCCACTGCGGTGCCATAAGCGATATAGTCATGCGGCGTGGACGTGTCGTCGCGTAGCAGTATCTCGCCACCATTGTCGCCAAGAACTTCTGACGCCAGACCCAACAGATAAGACGACGGTGGGGGCACCGCTGGGCTGCCCATGAACAATACCAGGTACTGCCCGGCAGGCACGATCAGACTGACATCGAAGGTCTTGAGTGGCAGCCCGTTGACGTCCAGGCTCCAGTTGAGAAGGTCCACGTCACCAGGACCTTCATTGTACAGTTCGATGAATTCGGCATCGGGGTCCTCTCCTGCGCCAGGATCGAACATGACTTCGTTAATGCGCAGCGCCCCGAACAGCGGCAAGGCCATTGTCAGCAACACATAGATCCAGATTGAGATGCGGTTATTCATCATGGTTCTGTCACCAACTCGGTCTCAAGCGTGTTGACTCCGGCCGCAGCCGTCCAAGCCGCGATGCCACCGCGGAGGACCAGCACATGCCGACATTTGCTCGCCGCCAGTTGCTCGGCAGCCTTGGCGGCCATGTCGTCATGGTCGGCGATAACGACCAGAAGCGCCGACGCCGGCCATGGCGGCTGCGCCAGTTGCCATCGGGTCGATGGATAGCACAGGCTGCGTGGGATGTGGCCGCGCATAAAATCATTAGGTTGACGGATATCAAGCAGGAAAAGATCATTGACGACCTGCATGGAACTGATCAAGTCCTTCAGCGTCGAAGCCTCGATCGGCACCACCGTGGCGCGGCTGGCGGTACCAGCCGTTGTCACCGGCAAGTCCGGTGGCGATGTTTGCTCACTGGCAACGAGTAGCCAGCCGGTGTCACGGACCTTTTCCGCGTGATCACTGAGAACCGCAAAGGGCAACCGGCCACCGGGAGCACTCAAGTCCTGACGGCAACGGATGTCAAGCCGGCCCAGACCGCCGGCAACAATGATCATGGGCAGGGGCGTGAGCAGTTCGCAGCCGTTGGGGAGCTCAAGCGCCGTAATGCGTAGATCACGGTCTTTGTCAAAAAGTCGTATCTGCAGCCGGGCGGGGGTACCGTCGCGAACGGGCAGTTGCGGTGGCATAAGTTCCCAGGCCGTGCGGGTATCCGGCACGGTCGCTTCGATGACGAGACGGCTGGGAGTCTTGGATGCATTATTGGGGACGAAAATGGAAAAGCGCTGCGGACCATATCGACCAGTGACATCAACCATCGCTTTCAGTTCGGTGCTCTCCCCCGGCGCGAGGTCATGCTTTGCCAACTGCAGCTTCGTGCAGCCGCAGCCGGCACGAGGCGTGCTGATATGCAAAGGGGCGTCGCCGCCGTTAATCAAGGCGAAACGGGCAGGAAAGATAAGCTGGCCATCCGATGTATCCAGTTCGCCCAGAGATATGATCGCCGGCTCGACCAGCAAACGCGGCCCGGATGACGGCACCGCATCGTTCGCGTCGATCCTCAATACGCCAACGAGAAGAGAGACGACGACGCAACTTGCGGCCAGGCACTTGCGGCCGCGTCGCGCCGAATCGTAGCAATGGACTGCAGCGTTGCCATCGCGAGGCATAACCAGAGCGCTTTCTCTTCCCGAGCGTGTCACGGTTTGTCCTCCCCTTCCAGACGCCGCAATACACCGAAAATCGACTCGTCGAACTTCCAATGCAGGGCCACGAAGAATCCCTTGTCCCAACGTTCGCCGCGCGAAAAATCTCGGTCCTCAAAGCCCTCGAAGTTGTATCCAAACGCCAGCCGGAGGTCCTTGACGACATTGAAACCGATGGTGGCGCCGTAACTCAGGGAATGTGCCGAGACGTCGTACTGTGAAAGCACCCGCCCACCAATGGCAACAAAGACCCGGTCGGTGATGTCCACCCTTGCGGCCATGGCCTTCACATCGCTGAAGAGCGCCGAATCCAAATACTCGGCGGACGTGCTTTTGCACGCATACTTGGCTTCCAAGATCAGTCGGTCGCAAGGCTGCCAGTTGCCCTCGACGGAGAGGATGAGGCGGCTGAGGCGTCCCCAGTCGGCGACGTCGGTGTCTTTCTCGTGCTTGAATTCGATGTCGCCGATAACATTGAGGGCGTCCCAGGTGACGGGCCGATACGCGCACCCGACAAGAAGGTCCAAACTGAGACTGTCTCTGCTATCGTCCTTGGCGGCGATGTAATTGATGATATTGCGTCCGAAGAGCGTATAGTCTACGCCGACTTTGAGTGTACCACCGATTTCTGTCAGATAGGACGTCTCAGTGTCTTCATTACGCATTTCATAGCGGCTGACTGCGGTACCCTCACCAGAAAGGGGGCGGTATTCGGAACTGAGGGTAAGAGCCCAGAAATCATCATCGCTGGCCTGTTTGCTTTTCCGGACCGCGTGGCTGAGTTCG
>JAQWBY010000072.1 GCA_028706165.1 Lentisphaeria bacterium
TCAGGGTTGTTCGGGCGTGGTCTCGTTGTTGCTGGGGTTACTGCCGCCGCCGAGGGCGGCGTAGAGTTGCACTTTGCTGCTGGCTTTGGCCAGTTTGAGGGCGATGAGGCCGTGTTGGGCGGCGAAGAGATTGCGCTGGGCGTCAAGGACGGGGAGGAAGCTGTCGACGCCGTTTTCGAAGCGGAGGGTTGCCAGGCGGTGGGTTTCGCTGAGGGTATCGACGAGTGCCTGTTGGGCGTCGAGTTGTTCATTGATGGTGCCGCGGAGAGCGAGCACGTCGTTGACTTCGCGAAATGCCTGTTGGATGGCCCGTTCATATTCGACGACGGCGATTTCGCGCTGGGCCTTGCTGACGCGGTAGCCGGACCAGGTGCGCGCGTCGAAGATGGGCAGGGCCAGTTGCGGGGCGAAGCTCCAGGTGCCGGCGCCGCCTTCGAAGAGGCCGGACAGTTCATTGCTGGCGCTGCCGAAGATCGCCGTGATGGCGATGCTGGGAAAGAACGCGGCGCGGGCGACGCCGATGAGGGCGTTGGCGGCTTTGAGTTGCTGTTCGGCGGCGATGATGTCCGGCCGATTGAGAAGCAGCTCGGAGGGCATGCCGGCTTGGACCTCGCCGTCCAGCTGGATATCGTTGAGGCGCTGTGCGGGGAGTTCTGCGGGAAGAGCTGAGCCGAGGAGGAGCTGGAGGGCATTGAGGTCCTGGGCGACGACGCGAGTGAGTCGGGCGGTATCGCCGCGGGCGCTTTCGACTGGCGTCTGTGCCTGGCGCAGAGCCAGTTCAGTGACCAGGCCCTGCTCGTACTGTTTTTTGACCAGCGCATAGGCGTCCTGCTGATTTTTGAGGGTATCTTTGGCCAGAGCCAGAGCCTCGCGGTCGGCAGCGAGGTTCAGGTAGGCGTTGGCGACCGACGACACGACCAGAATCTCGACGCTGCGTTTTGCCTCCAGTGATGCGAAGTATTTGGCCAGCGCTTCGTCGCTATAGCTGCGCACGCGGCCGAAAAAGTCCGGCTCCCATGACAGAATGCCGGCATTGACGCTGTAGTTTTCTACGCGGCGGGACTGTCCCTCGCCGGTCAGATGGGCGGAGTTTTTCTGCTTGACGGCGTTGGCGGTGGCGTAGAGTGCGGGGTAGAGGGCGTCGCGTTCGACGCCGTAGAGGGCCCGGGCCATCTCGGTGTTGAGGGCGGCTAGGCGCAGGTCGCGGTTGTTGGCCAGCGCGCTGTCGATGAGCGTCTGCAGGGTCGGGTCCTGGAAGAACTCCCGCCAAGGGAGAATGACTGCGGGGGCCTCGCCGGTGGCGTTCTGGTAGGCATCGCCGGCGGACCACTGGGCGGGCATGGGGGCTTCGGGCCGTTCGTAGTCTGGCGCCATACTTTTGCAGCCGCTGCAGCAGACCGTGGCGCCCAGTGACAGGGCGATCAGGATGCTAGTGGCCTTGGCGAGTTTGGCGGGCTGCAGATTGCTGCGAATCTTTTTCTTATGGGTGCCGAAGAGACCTTCGATGAGCACGTAGAAGAGCGGCGCGAAGATGACGACGAGGATGGTGCCGCTGATCATGCCGCCGAGGACGACGGTGCCGATGGCGTTCATGGCGCCGGCGCCGGCGCCGCTGCTTAGGGCCATGGGCAGCACGGACAGGCCGGTGGTCATGGAGGTCATGACGATGGCTCGCAGGCGCAGGCGGACGGCGTGCAACGCGGCTTCGATCAGGCCGTGCCCCTGGGCGACGTTGCTCATGGCGAACTGCACAATGAGAATGGCGTTCTTGGTGGCCAAGCCAAGGGTGTTAAGCATGCCGATCTGGAAATAGACGTCGCTGGGCATGCCGCGGGACATGGTGGCAATGAAGCCACCGATGACGCCCAAGGGTAGGATCAGCAGCACGGAGATGGGGATGTCCCATTTACCGTAAAGGGCCGCCAGGAAGAGAAAGACCACGATGATGGAGAAGGCATAAAGCAAGCCAGTCTGTGAGGTCGACTGGCGTTCCTGGTAGGACAGACCGGTCCAGTCGTAGTCGAACCCCTGCGGCAGTCGCCGGGTGAGTTCTTCCATGGCCTGCATGGCATCGCCGGAACTGTAGCCCGGCGCGGCCTGGCCCCAGAGATTGACGGATGGTGCGGCGTTGAAGCGCTCCAGCTGTGGCGAGCCGCTGCTCCAGCGCCCTTTGGCGAAGGCGCGGTAAGGCACCATTTGGCCGGAGACATTGCGCACATAGAGCTCGTCCAGGTTCTCGGGCAGCATGCGGTAGGGCGCGTCGGCCTGGACGAACACGCGTTTGATGCGGCCGTTCAGGATGAAGTCATTGACGTAGGCGCTGCCGAAGGCGGCTGAGATGGTGTTGTGGATGGCGCTGATGGGCAAGCCGAGCGCGCCGGCTTTTTCCCAATCGACGTCCACGCGGTATTCGGGGACGTCTTCGAGGCCGTTGGGGCGGATGCTGGCCAGTCGCGGGTCTTGCATGGCCATGCCCATGAGCTGATTGCGGGCATTGTACAGTGCCTCATGGCCGTGGCCGGCGCGGTCGACGAGCATGAAGTCGAAGCCCTGTGACGTGCCAAGTTCGGCGATTGCGGGTGGCGGGAAGGTGAAGACCATGGCGTTGCGCAGGCTGGACAGGCCTACCATCGCGCGGCCGGCGATGGCTTCGGCGTGCATGCTGGGATCGCGGCGCAGGTGCCAGTCCTTGAGCTTGACGAAGATCATGCCATTATTCTGGGCTTGGCCGGAGAAGCCTACGCCGGCGATAGTTGCGCAGGACTCGATGGCGTCAGCTTCGTTGGCCATGTAGTAGTCATACACTTTTTTGAGCACGTCCTGGGTTTGTTCGAGGGTGGCGCCGGTCTGCAACATAACCTGGGTGAAGAGGATGCCCTGGTCTTCATCGGGCAGGTAGCTGGTGGAAATACGCTTGGCCAGGAAGACACCGATGCAGATGATGACCAGGTAGACCAGGACGAAGCGGACCATGCGGGCCAAGCCGTAGCCGACCACGGCGACAATGGCGTCGCGGAAGCGGTTGAAAGCGCGGTCGAACCAGAGGAGGAAGGGCCGCAGGAACCACACGGTGCCCTCGGCGGCTTCGTGGCCTTTGGCGACCGGTTTGAGGATGCTGGCGCAGAGTACCGGCGTGAGGATGAGCGCGATGGTGACGGAGAAAAACATGGAGGTGACTACGGTGATGGAGAACTGCCGGTAGATGATGCCGGTGGAACCGCTGAAGAAGGCCATGGGGCCAAAGAGGGCGCAGAGCACCAGCGCGAAGCCGATGAGGGCGCTGGTCACTTCCGACATGGATTTGGCGGTGGCTTCGCGTGGCGACAGTCCCTCTTCACTCATAAGGCGTTCGACATTTTCGACCACGACGATGGTGTCATCAACCAGCAGGCCGATGGCGATGACCATGGCGAACATGGTGAGCATGTTGATGGAAAAGCCAAAGACCGCCAAGGCGCCGCAAGTACCCAAAAGCACCACCGGGATGGCGATGGTCGGAATCAGGGTGGCGCGGACATTGCCCATGAAGATCAGCATGACTAGAAAGACGAGGAAAATGGCTTGGAACAGCGACTTGACGGCTTCCATGATGGCGACTCGTACGAAGGGCGTGGTATCGAAGGGATAAACGACTTCAATGCCGGGCGGAAAATTCCGCTGGAGTTCCTTCATCTTGGCTTTGATGGCGTTGGCGGTGGTCAAGGCATTGGCGCCGGGAGTCTGGCGGATGGCCAGCATGGCGGCGGGGTTGCCATTAAAGAGAACGTTGACGTCATAGAATGCCGTGCCCAATTCGGTGCGGCCGATATCGCGAACGCGGACCACGGCGCCGTCGCTGTTGGTGCGTACGGGGATGTTGGCGAAATCCTCTGGCGTGCGTAGGAGGTTCTGGACGACGATAGACGCATTGAGGCGCTGGCCAGCCACGGCGGGCAGGGAGCCGAACTGGCCGGCGGAGACTTCCACGTTGTAGCTACTGAGGGCGGCGACGACGTCTTCGATGCTGAGATTGAAGTCGTTGAGTCGTTCCATGTCCAGCCACACGCGCATGGCGTATTCCTTGGCGAAGCGCTCGACTTCGCCGACGCCGGGGACGCGGGCGAGGATGTCCTCGATATTGGTGGCGGCGTAGTCACCGATATCGATGTCATTCATGCTGCCGTCTTTGTTGACCAGGCCGACCATGATCAGGTAGTTCCTGGTGGACTTATTGACGAGGACGCCGCTGCGCTGGACGACATCGGGCAGGCTGGCCAGAGCCGGCTGCAGGCGGTTCTGGACCTTGGTCCAGGCCAGGTCTGGGTCCGTGCCGGGAGCAAAAGTCAGTTCGATACGGGACTGGCCGGCAGAGTCGCTGCTGGATGACAGGTAGAGCATGCCGTCCAGGCCGGTCATTTTCTGTTCAATGACTTGGGTGACACTGTTTTCGACAGTTTCAGCCGAGGCGCCGGGGTAGCTGGCGGTGACGGCGATGGATGGCGGCGCCAGATTGGGGTACTGCGCCACGGGCAGATTGTAGATGGCCAGGCCGCCCAGGAGCATGATGAAAATCGCGACAACCCAGGCGAAGACAGGTCTTTCAAGGAAGAATTTGGATAACATGGTGCCTCCGCTTATTTCGTGGTCGTCGGGCTGTCGGCGTTCGCCGGTGTGGTCGTTGCGCTGTCAGCGGCCGCAGGTGCTGCTGGGGCGGTGGTCGCTGCTGGGGCGGTGGTCGCTGCTGGGGCGGTGGTCGCTGCTGGGGCTTGGCTATCGGGGACGGGATTGACGACAGCGCCGGGGCGGGCGCGCAGTAGCCCTTCGCGGATGACGCGGTCGCCGACCTTAAGGCCCTCGCTGACGAGCCATGTATTGCCGATGGCGCGGTCAATGTGGATCATTTTGGCCTCTACGGTGTTGTCGGCACCGACTGTCATGACCAACGCGTCGCCGCTTGCATTGCGGCTGACGCACTGTTGGGGGACGAGAATGGCGTTGTTGTTGGCGCCTTCGTCAATGATGGCGCGGACGAACATGCCGGGCAGGAGGTCATTTTTGGGGTTAGCGAAGACCAGGCGGAGGATGAAGGAGCCGGTGGTGGGGTCGACACTCACTTCGCGGAACTGAACCACGCCTTTGAGCTCGTATTCGCTGTTGTCTTCCAATAGGAGACTGGCCTGGCCGCTATAGCTGCCGTTCTGGCTGAGGCGGCCATCGGCGAGGCGCCGGCGGAGCTGCAGGAGTTCGGCGGTGGCTTGGGGCACATCGACGTAAATAGGATTGAGTTGCTGAATAGTGGCCAAGGCCAGCGGCTGGTGGGCCGTGACAAGCGCGCCGGTGGTGATCGCCGAGCGGCCGATGCGGCCGGAGATGGGCGCCGTGATTTTGGTGTAGGCTAGGTTAATTTCAGCGCTGGCGAGGGCGGCCTCGGCCGTTTGGATGGCGGCTTCAGCGGCCTTGACGGCGGCCTCGGCGCGCTGGATGTCGGCCTCGGCGCTGACGACAGCAGCGGCGGCGCTGTCGATGCCGGCTTCAGATTGTTTGAGGGCGGCCGCGCTGTCGTCGTAGTCCTGCTGGCTAACGGCCTTACTGCTGAGCAGTTCCTGGAAGCGGGCGGTGCGTAATCGCAGTGGTTCGGCATTGGCGACAGCGCGGGTCTGGGCGGCCTTGGCGGCAGTGAGGGCGGCGCGGGCGGCGCTCAGCGCGGCGATGCTGGTACTGTGGTTGGCTTTGGCGACATTGACTGCGGCTTCGGCGCTGTCTTTGGCGGCTTCGTAGCTGCTCGGGTCTATTTCATAGAGCACGTCGCCCATTTGTACGTCGGTGCCTTCGGTGAAGAGTCGTTTGGTGATAATGCCGCTGGCCTGGGGGCGAATTTCGGCGATCTGGTAGGGGGTGGTGCGGCCGGGCAGTTCTTTTTTGAGCACGGCCGACTCGGTCTTGATTTCAATGAAGCTCACTTCAGCGGGCGGCGTTGGTGCCGGCCCGGCTTGTTGTTCTTTGTTGCAGCTGGCGAGGAGGATGACGGCTGGCAGCAGCGCCGGCGCCATGATGCGCAGAGGAAGACTGGAGCGTTTGCTGTGGGACATGGGTGGTTCCTTGGCTTGGGTGGTGGGGGAATGGATGTATTATGGTGAAACCGTGCGTTCTTCACAGCCGAGGGCCCTGAAGACGACGCGTTTTAGATCACGGACCAGATGGGGTGACAGCTGTCCTGAGCGTTTTTTCGACCAGTAGGCGACAAAGGTGTTGATGACGCCTTCGAAGATCAAAGCCAGCGACAGCGGCGCCTCGTCACTGAACAGGCCTTGGGCGCGACCACGGGCAAAAATGTCGCAGAGGGATTGGAAGTAGTTCTCATGATACTTACGGCAATCCTCGGGCAACACATTGGCGGGGTTGAAATGCCCCGTCGGAAAGGACTCCAAGACGATGTGGAAGAGCCCCTGGTGCTGTTCATACTGCTGGACTCGTAGATCAATCAGCAGGTTGATTGCTGTCTGCGGGTCGTTTTCTGGCAGCACCAGGCGGGTGAAGTCGTTATGGCAGCTCTCAACAATGAAGCGGATGACTTCTTCGTACAAGGCGTCTTTACCGCTGAAGAAATTGTAGATGGTGCCTACCGAAAATTCCGCTTCGCGGGCGATCTCTTCGATCGTTGCCAGATGAAAGCCCTTGCTGGCAAAAACGCGCTCGCCGGCCGCGAGGATGTCTGCGCGGTGTAGCAGGCGTTCGCGCTCCTTGCGGCTGAGGCCATCAGACTGTTCATCGGCGATGGTGGTGGTCATGATATGAAAGGGGGGAATTAGGAGAGTAGCAGGGTGGCTAGAGGGGCGGAAAAGGAGGCGCCGAGGAGGTTGATATGAGTGGTAATTCAGCCCGTGAATATACATTCATGAACCGGTTATGCAAGGAAAACTGTTTGTAAACCGTAATTATTTCGTAAACAGAATTGTCTGAGTTATATCCTGCGATTTTACGAGAGAGAAGACGTCAGCTGCGAGGGTGACACCAGCACCGAAAAATCTGCGCGCTTCGCAGTCGCGTGGCCAAATTTTGGTAATGTGCGAAATCTTGTGATAGAAAGAGAGACTTGACACAGTAGTTCTGAAGGGGCGGCCGAAAAGGCCGGCGACGAAGGGTCACAGCGCAAAATTGCCGCAGCAATCAATGAGTTCCATTGCCTCTTTGGCTTCAGTCAGCTTCGCCGACTGAAGTCAAAGAGGCTGAGGAACACGGACCAATATGGCGCGCTACCCAGGGCGGCGCGCGCCTTCGGCGCCGCTTGCCCTGGGCTGGTATGTATCGCGCTTTCAGCGCTTCTGCCGCTTCGCGGCGGAAATGCATGACGAGAAAAGGCTGCTTGGTTGAAACAACAAGTGCCATGGATACCGTTAAATGAAGAGCAGCGGGTTTCATAGGAGTAACCGCTCCGGCAGGGAAAACACCGGGGACAATTTCTAGGACACCCACGGCCAGTCGCCGCCCAGCCATTTCACATGGGTGGCTAGCCAGGCAGCGGATTTCATTTGACTTGGCGGCCCTGCCGGTGGTCCGCACGACCTCACTGCCCGACACGGAGGCAAAAACAGGACTGTAGTGCCTTTTTGAGCGTAGCTATACCCCCAAATGCGAAAGTTGGGCTAGGTCGGCCCCTACGGAACTGCCGGCACTTGCTGGTGCGTAATACTGGCGTCAGTAGTGCCAGTTTTTGAAGACTTGTGCTGCTGGTTTGCCTTTGATGGTGAAGCCCTTGTCGCCGGCGGGGTCGTCGTGGAATTGTGGGCGGAAGTTCTGTTCGTCCCATTTCCACCAGAAGAGTCCTTTCCACCATGGTTCGGCGGAGAAGGCCTTGATGACAGCGCGGAGGTAGTTGGCCTGTTCTTCGCCGTCGTAGCCGCCGCCGTTGGCCCAGAAGGCGGGTCGGCGGCTGGCGTTTTTCATGGCACTGCAGCTGGTTTCGCCGAAGTAGAAGTCCTTACCGTAGGCCTGGGCGAAGGCGCGGCATTTTTCGACGTGCGGTTTGAGGAAGGCGGCCATATCATCGACGTTGCCGCCGCCGGTTTCGGAGGTCGGGTGGTACATGCTGGTGCCGACGGAGTCGAGGGCGTAGAACCAGTGATTTTTGTTTTGGAGCTGATCGATGCTGTTTTCGGTGTTGATCATAGAGGTAGTGAGCGGGCCTTGGTAGAGACTACGGGCGCAATCGATGACCTTCAGCCAGTAGCTGGATTTGGCGATCATGCGGTTGAGTTCGCTGTCGAAGCAGTAGGCTTCGCAGCCGCGGCGGGAGGCAATGCGCAGGTAGTGGCGGGTGAGTTCAGTGTAGTGTCCAAACCAGTCTCGCCAGTACGTGAAAGGTCGGCCGGGGATGATTTCGCCATCGTCGGGGAAGACGATCTGGCTGCGCTGGGTGCCGTCCCAGCATTCGAGCATGGGGCGGAGCATGACTTTGATATTGCGCTGGTGGAGTGCGTCGATGATATCGACGATTTCGTCGTCGCCGGGCGTGTGGTAGTAATCGCGGAACATCCTGGTGCTGGAGAACTGTTCCTGCATGACGGTGACAATGAGACAGACCCACTCGACGTTGTGCTCGGCCATGGCATCGACCTCGGCCAGCGCTTCGGGTGATGAGAAGTAGCCATTGCGGGCATAGTAGCCGAAATTGATACCTTTGTAGAAGGTGCCCATGTGAATTGCTCCCGTGGTGTTTTTTTTGTGTGTAGCTTAGCGCGGGTGCGCCATGCTGGTGTAGATTGTCGCATACAATAATACCTACAGGCTGAACGGCATGGTATTGATGGCAACAACAGTCCATATAGGAAGGAACGCGGCATGGTGTATGCGAACAGAATTTTCCGGGTAGTGATTGGTGTGGCGGCCTTGTTTGGGTTAGGGTTGCGGGCCAATCCGGTGGCCGGCTACACGATCGCGGGGCGTGCTGACCGCGACCATGCCATGTATCAGCTGGGCGAAGAGATGACCTTTACGCTGCGGCCGTTGCAGGCCGACGGACAGCCCGCAGTCGGCAAGCAGGTCAAGTGGGAACGGCGGGGCGACGACGGCGTCAGCGAAGAAGCCATAGTCACTGTCGACGCCGAGCCGATTGTGATCAAGACCAGCGGTGCCAAACCCGGTTTCATCTACATCCGCGCTTACTACTGTTCGCCGGAAGGCAAGCCCATCGGCAAGCCGGACATTTTTCGGCTGACGGACGAATTCAATGGCGGCGCCGGCGTCGCCGTCGAGCAGATGCCCATATCACCTGAGCCACCGGATTTTGACGCCTTCTGGGCAGCTCAGAAGGCCGAGCTGGCGAAGGTGCCCATGGCTGTTCTTGAGAAGAAGCTAATCGCGACGATATCGGGCCACGAGGTGTATGAGGTGACGGTGTCCTGTGTGCCGCCGCGGCCGGTGACGGGCTATCTGACCATACCGGTGGGGGCGGCGCCGCAGTCGCTGCATGCCGTCGTGGGCTACCATGGCTATGGTGTGCCCACGCTCAAGGCGCCGACCAGCGTGCGGAGGCCCGGCGTGATCTTTTTCGACGTCAATGCCCACGGCTACCAGCTTTCACAGCCGGAGGAGTACTACGCGGGATTTCGCAAAGGCGAGCTGGCCGGCTACGGACATGACGTGAAGGAGAATGATAATCCAGCCACGTGTTATTTCACGGGCATGATGTTGCGTGATCTGCGGGCCCTGGAGTATGTGCGCAGTCTGCCGGAATGGAATGGCAAGACTCTTGAGACGACTGGTGGCAGCCAGGGCGGGATGCAAGCGCTGAACATGGCTGGACTTGACCCGATGGTGACTCTGGCGACGCCGTGGGTGCCGTGGCTCGGGGATATTGGCCGAGTTGATTTCGGGCGCATGGGGCAGCGCATCGGCACACCGTACTCGCCGGGGTTGAAATACGTCGATCCGGTGTACCACGTGAAGCGCATCGCGCACCCCGATGCCTTCGTCAAGATCGGCTTTGCTGGTCTAGGCGACTACAGTTCGGTGCCGTCGAGCATTATGCTGATGTATCGCAACATGAACTGCAAGAAAGAGCTCAAGTTTTTCCAGGGCGGCATGCACGGCACTGCGCCCAAGGACGCGCAGGTCACTCACTTCCAGGATGAAGCTCGGAAGTGAGGCTGGGCGTCGCCGGGTGCCGGCACGGGCTTTGGGCCGGCCGGCACGAGGCGTACGGGAGAGTTATTGGACGTCGAAGTCAATGCGGGCTGTGGTCAGGCCCGGCGCGGTGGCGTAGACGCTGACTTTGCCGGGAGCGAGGCAGCGGATGGCAGCGGCGCAGAGGCCGGCGCGCATGCGCCGTTCGGGGATATGCGGGGGAACGTGGTCGCAGATATCCGAGCCGGTGCCGGCGATGGCAGCGAGTTTGTTGCAGTCGAAGGTGATGGTCGCGGTGGCATCGGGAACGGCGCGGCCGTCGGCGTCGACGGCGTAGCAGGTGATGACGGCCAGATCGCGGCCGTTGCCGCGGATGTCGTCGCCATTTTCCAAGCGGAGCTTCAGGGCGACGGCCGGGCCGGTGGTGCAGGCGCTGTCGCAGGCGACTTCGTGGCCGTTGTTGTAGGCGACAACGCGGAGTTCGCCGGGGCTGTAGGGGACGGACCATTCGCCGTGGCCGATGCGCTCAATGGCCTTGCGGCCGAGGGACGCGCCATTGAGGAAGAGCTCGGCTTCCTGGCAGTTGGTGTAGGCCCAGACGCTGATGGCTTCGTCTTCGCGGCCCTGGAAATTCCAATGTGGGAGGAGGTGAATCATCGGCTTGTCAGTCCAAAGTGACTGGTTTTGGTAGAACGCATCTTTTTTCTGGAGATAGAGATCCAGGGCGCCGGATTGGGAGCAGAGGCGCGGCCAGACGGTTTCGCCGCGGTGTTCGATGCCGGCCCACTGGTAGCCGCCGGCGACCCAGTCGCGCGCCATGATGAATTTCCAGGTGTCCTCGCGGGAGGTCTGCCAGCCGCTGAAAGTCCGGTCCTTGGCATTGAACATGGACTTGAGCTCGTTGTCATCGAAAAAGAAGCCGCGGGTGGAAGGCACCGCGCAGTTCTCGGAGGAGATGAAGCACTTTTGCGGGTACTTGAGGCGCAACGGTTCGTAGGTCGGCAGATTGTAGTTGATGCCGATGAGGTCGGCGATGGTGAAGATGGGCGCGATCTCCGGGGAGTTGGAGACGGCGGCCATGATGGGCCGGACGGGGTCGAGGCGCTTGGCGTCGGCATAGAGCGTTTCGAAGATGCGCTTGCCCTCGGGCTTAGCAAAGAGCGGCTCTTCATTGCCGACGCTCCACATGATGATGCCGGGGTGATTGCGGTCGCGTTTGAATAGCGTTTCGAGTTGCTCGCGGCCTTCTTTGGTTGATTCGAACCAGCGGGTTTCGGCCATGACCAGGAAGCCATTGTCGTCGAGGGCATCGAGAGTTGCTTCAGCTTGTGGGTAATGGGCGCAGCGGTAGCCGTTGGCGCCCATTTCGCGCAGAAGGCGGACGCGATAGCGCTGGATGTTGTCCGGTACGGCCTTGCCGGTGAGGCCGTAGTCGCCATGGCAGCAGACGCCTTTGATCTTAATGGGCTTGCCATTAAGGAAGAGGCCCTTGTCGGGATCGAAGACGACATCGCGGAAACCGAAGCGGGTGCTGAACTCGTCGTCGCCGGCAGGGGAACTGACCTTGACGCGCATGGTGTAGAGCGTGGGGTTTTCGGTGTCCCAGAGAGCTGGCGCGGCGGTGGCAATGCTCTGGCAGAGGACTGACTTGGCTTTGCGGTCGATGGCGGTGCTGGCGGTAGAGGTGGCGATGGCTTGGCCCTGTTTGTCTTCGAGAGTGGCGATGACGGTCGCGGTATGGGCGGCGAAGGCGTCGTTACGCAGGGTGGTTTCGACGTGGCAGGTCCAATTGCCGTCGCTGGCTCGTTCTGGGCGTACATAGAGGCCGTAGAGATCGACAGACAGCAGCGGGGTTTTGTTAAGCCAGACGTGTCGGTAGATGCCGCCGCCCTCGTACCACCAGCCTTCGTGTTCGTCGGTTTCGACGTAGACCGTCACCGAGTTATTACCATCAAGATTGGCCACGTCGGTAAAATCGATTTCGAAGGGCGTGTAGCCGGTGAAGCTATGGCCCATGAGGCAGCCGTTGACCCACACGGTCGCATGGGTGGCGACGCCATCGAAGAGGAGGGTCAAGCGCTTGTTCTGGTCGTCGGCGCTCAGTTTGAAGTCCTTGCGGTACCAGGCGTTGTGGTAGGGGAAGAAGCCGAGGGTTTCGTTGTTCTGCTTTTCCGGCGCATGGCGGATGACGTAGTCGTGGGGGAGGGTCACGATCTGCCAGTCGTCGCTGTTGATCCAGGTGGAGGGGACATGTCCCGGTGCGGCGGGGCCGGTGATGGCCCGCACCGTTTTGGCGTGGACGTACATGTAGCCCTTGTAGGCCGACTGCGGCACCGGCATTTCGCCTTCGTGAAAATGCCAGCCGGAATCAAAACAGATTTTTTCGCGCATGGTGTGCTTGTCCTGGGGTGTAATGGTGGTGAGTAATTATGGCGCCGCGTTGAAATGGCGCGGTGCCCTGAAAAAACGGCCTAACAACGTAATCCGCTACCTTGGTGATGCAAGGACTGAAGGGACAGCGTGGACAGTGTGGACAGTGTGGACAGTGTGGACAGTGCGGACTGTGTGGACAGCGTGGACAGCGTGGACAGTGCGGACAGTGCGGACAGTGCGGACAGTGCGGACAGCGTGGACAGCGTGGACAGAAATGACTGGGTCCACAGGGTCCACCGGGTCCACAGGGTCCACAGGGTCCACTGGGTCCACTGGGTCCACCGGGTCCACCGGGTCCACTGAGTCCACTGGGTCCACTGGGTCCACAGGGTCCACAGGGTCCACTGGGTCCACTGGGTCCACCGGGTGCGCCTATCGTTTTTACCCGCCTTGTTTTTTTCGCATGTTGCTTCTGACGCGGTAGAGGTGTTCGGTGAAGCCGCCATTTGTTTCAAAGTCGGCAGCGAGCCGAGTGACTTGCCGATTGAGGAGTGAACACGCTACTGCCAGCAGGACTAGTGCGGCGTTGGCGGAAAATTCGGGATAAAGCGCAGTGTAGCCGGGGAATGCCGAGCACGGTTGGTATGTACAATGCCCGTTCTGGTCACTATGTTTGGTTGCATCGACAATCCATTGTGCAACCTCGTCAGCGTTTTGGCATCGTTTGTCGATTAGGGCCTGTCGCAGCGGGTTATCCAGTGTCCATTGTGGTAAGCCGCGTTGCCGCAGGTAATCCTCATAGTCTAGTTTGAGTTCTTCCAGACTGGCCCGGGCAACTTGTGTGAGCTTAAGCTCCGTTTTTTTGGATGTCGCTGAAGCTTGCGATCCCTCAGCAATATTTTGCACTCCCGAACGTGCTGCCTGTACCATTTGATCGTGGGTACGGCTGCGGCGATCGATGTATGTGTTGCAGAAGCGCAAGGTCAGATCGTACACTAGTTGCGCTACCTGGAAACTTATCAGCCGGCGGTAGCCGCCATGCATTGGAATCATCTCAGACATGAGTTCCTCCCTGTTACATATTTCACTGGCTACTGCGACGGCAGTGCTGGTTATTTTTGTTAACGTAACAGAGAGATAGTTAACTGCAATCATTTAATGCAATTATATTGCATTAAATTGCAATTTTGAGGCGGTCTTCTTGGTTTGCACGGAGTTCAAGGTTGCCATGGGAACTTGTCGCTGAGGACGTCGTAGGTGTTGGTGATGCTGACGCAGTTGCCGGGGGCGGCCGCTTTTCGTGGTGCGCCCCATTGTTCGAGGTTGACGCGGCGTTCGTCGGGGCTGGCATTGACGTAGCAGAAATCGACGTCCTGGCGGGGGAAGCGGTTGCTGATGGCGAGGCGGCTGGCCTGGTCGTAGAGCGCCCAATGGCCATTGGGGGTGAGTGGGCCTTTGAACCAAAGGTTTTCGCCTTTGTCGGCGGCGAGTTTTTGGCTTTGCCACTGGCCGTGGTCGTCAAGGCGGTACAGCGTGCAGTTACCAGTTGCGGTGACTTGGAAGGCCGGGTGGCTGCGCAGGGCGAGGGGATCGCAGGGCTGGAGCGCCTGGAGAGTCGATTGGACTTCGAAGGCCGGGCGGTCGGGCAGGAGGCTGATGCGGCGGGTGAGGCGGCGGCCGTTAGGCAGATCGGCTTGGAGGACGACCTGACTGGGGCTTGTTGACAGGACGGCGTAGGGTTCGCGCCAGCCGGGGGACTGGTACTCAGTTGTGCTGTATTCCTCGTAGCCACCGGTGCCAATGTCGTAGCCCTTGGTGTCGTCGCCTGAGAGAGCGATGAGATCGCGATCGCGGTAGCGCAGGCGCCAGATGCGGCCACCGCATGCCGGGATAATATGCATGGACAGGTGGTCATTTTTGAGGGTGATGACATCAATCTGTGCCGGCCCTTGTTCCATCAGTTGTCGCCATTCGGCGTAAGGGCGTTTGCGGCTTTCGCTGATTTTGGTGAGGCCGAC
>JAQWBY010000412.1 GCA_028706165.1 Lentisphaeria bacterium
TGGAAAGCGACTCGCCGAGACGAATAACAAGCGCTTTGCCGCTACTTCATGCACGAAGACCTATCGCCGCCGGTGCTATCTCCTACCAGTAACGCCAGCACCTCCGCCACGACGTCAGCCTGGGGCATCGTCGTCACGATTTCGCGGGTGGCGCGCCGGCGCAGCAACGGCTCGATTTCCTTGCGGTTCGCCATGACCTCCGCCAGCTCGTCGGGGCGCTTGCCATAGGGATTGTTGCTCCGTTCAGCTAATCGCCGGCGAATGACCGCCGCCGGTGCGCTCAGCAGGACAATGTGATCAAACTGGGCATAGAATTGCCGCTGTTTTTCTGCGCAGCCACTCACCACCAGCGCCTGGCCGGCGTGAGCGTCCAGCCAGCGCTGCAGGCGCTCTTCATGCCACAACTGATGGCCATGTTCGTTGAAAGTAGACCAGCCCGGCTCGTCCATGTCTACAGCGGCTATGCCCCGCTGCCGCAAGGCGTCAATAACGCTGCTCTTGCCAGTTCCGGACATTCCGGTAAGCATGATGCGCGGTCTCGACATGGTCAACCTATCCGGCAGCGCCTGGTGGTAAAACAATCTGTCCGCATCAGGGCATCAGCTCAAGTTTTTTGACGGCAACTTCGCCTTCGCCGTTGTCGCCCGTGGCCGAGCCGTGGCAGCCGATGGTGATACTCTTGATGTTGCTCACATCGAGGTCGCTGCCGCTTGCTTTTTTGGCCCACGAGGCCATCTTGAAGCTATCAAAAGGCAGGTCGATACTCCGCCACTCCGCACTAGGAGGAACCGCGACCGTCGTGTAGAATGACCCGCCGCCCTCGCCAAGCATAATGAGGAGGCCCTTGATACCGGCAGGCACTTTCGCCTTGTAGGTTAGACGCAGGCCTTTGTATGACGCGTACTCCGCTTCGGGCAAGCGCATCGCCGGCACCACAAACATGTGGCGGTGCAGCGGAAAACGGAAAGACACCGTCGGCACCTCCACGTCGCCATCCTTGACCATCGCCGTGGTCTGGGTCGCGGCCTTGTCAATGCCCATTGACCACTTCTGAATCGGCAACAACGCGATCTCCATAGGCGCCGTCGGCACATAGGGCCTACTCGTCAAGCTTGCATTGCTAAGATCGACCCGCCCGGCGCCTTCGCCATCGGCCAGAAAACCAACCCAGAAATGCGTCAGCGTTGACCAGTCCAGCTCTTTGCCAGCACCGCTGCTGAAATTCGTCCGCCGCAGACTGACCAAGTTCATGCGCAACGTCGCGGCCTTGCCGTCGGTGCCCACTGGCGTGCCATAGCGATACCACGCATCCCCATTCTTGTCGAAGAACATGATGGCCGGTCGGATGGCAACTGCCTCATCTGCGTTGGCGGCGACCGTCACTTCCAAAGCCTTGAAAGCCGGCATGGCGGCCGGAGCCTCAATCGTCAGCGGCACAAAACGCCGTTCGGCACCTTTTTTCGTAAACGCGATGCGCCAGAGAGGCCCGCCAGTCTCGCCAGCGGCAAGCGCCTCCAGACTGGCGTCAATCCCCGCCACCGGTGGCAACGCCGCCTTGACCACCCCGCCCTCAGCACACAACGGCATGAAGGCGTCCTGGGCCATGAGCACACTCAGCGTGGCGGTCAAGGCAAGTAGAAAAAGTCGCGTCGTCCTGGCATTCAGCATGGCGGGCTCCTCGGAGTTCAGGGTGAGTCATTGTTAACGTGAAAACAACGAATCACTTTACTACGATTATCAGCCGAGAACAACCCGCCGCGCAGAGAAAAGAAAGCCTGCGCCTTGGCGTCGGAACAACTCAGCCGAACGACCGGCCACCGCGAGAGCGCATCCCCGAGCCACCACGGCCACCGGCCGCACCCGAAGAGGCACCGTAACTCGGCCGCGCCGGACGACCTGAACCGCCAGCACGATGGGCTCCAACACCGGCTGATGCCGACGCGCCCTGCGGACGTGGCGAAGACGAAGACGACGGCCGGCCCGAACGACCACCACGGGGCGGCAGCGGCGGCCGTGAAAAGGCCTCGCGATGCTGCTGGCTCGGCGCCTCGTTGTAGTCGAAGCCGGGCATGAGCTGGCGTTTGATATAATAGCCCAGCAGCCGTTCAATGGCGGCAATCTCGCCGCGGTCTTCCTCGGTCACCAAGGTAAAGGCCTGACCAGTCTGCAACGCCCGGCCGGTACGGCCAATGCGGTGCGTATAGGCATCAACAGTGTCCGGAATGTCAAAATTTATGACATGCGACACACAGCTCACATCAATGCCGCGCGCGGCAATATCCGTAGCCACCAGGATGTGGTAGTCGCCTTTGCGAAAACCGTCCAGCGAGTCCTGTCGCTTGTTCTGAGACATGTTGCCCTGTAGCTGCGCTGCGCGCATCCCGCGCTTCACCAGCTGCTCGCTCAAGCGCTTCGCGCGAAACTTCGTCCGCGTAAACACGATCACTGAGTCGCTCTTCAGATCATCAAGAATATGGAAAAGCAACTGCGGCTTGAGATGTTGCGCGACGGGGTATAACGCGTGCGTCACAGTGTCAACCGGCGCTGCGTGGCCAATCTCCACCGTCTCGGGATTGTGCAGCACTTCCATGGCCAGATGACGAATCTCACTCGGCATGGTCGCCGAAAACAGCATGGTCTGACGCTGACGGGGCAAATAGCTGATGATGCGACGGATGTTCGGCAGGAAGCCCATATCGAACATGTGATCCGCTTCATCCAACACCAGGGTCTCAACATGGCTGAGATCAACACTCTTCTGCTGCAAATGATCCAGCAGCCGACCGGGACAGGCCACGATGATCTCCGTGCCACGCCGGAAATGATCCAGCTGCGGCTTGGAGCCCACACCGCCGTAAACCGCGCATGAACGCAGGCCAAAAGGCCCCGCAAACTGCTCAAAGACGCCCTCAATCTGCGCCGCTAACTCACGCGTCGGCGCAATCACCAGACAACGGACCTGCCGACGCGGCCCCGCCTCCAGGCGATGCAAAATGGGAAGGACAAAGGCAGCGGTCTTACCCGTGCCGGTCTGAGCCAGCCCAAGGACGTCCCGGCCAGCTAACACATGCGGAATGGCTTGTTCTTGAATCGGAGTCGGATTGCTGTAACCAGCGGCGGAAATGAGCGGGAGAAGCTGCGAATGAAGGCCGAAATTTGTAAAATCCATGAGTCTCTCAAAAAGGGTTGCTACAACGTAAAACGCTCCAGCAGCCAGTCTTGGCGCATCATCGCGTTCCTACGCGCAGCGTTTTGCAGAATGAATACTATATCCAACAATGGCATTTTCGCAAGTCACTGATAGACAATTTGCTAGAAAAAAAGCGAGAAGCACGCTTTGACTGTGTTCCAGTCACTGTTGATTTCGGCAAAACGGCGCAGTGGTATTAAGTTACCCGTCGCTCGTTGCGCCCCATCGCGATCTTGCCCACCGCCCGATAACCTCGCCACCTGCCGTC
>JAQWBY010000413.1 GCA_028706165.1 Lentisphaeria bacterium
AAAGAAAATCCCCCCTGCCAGATAAAATGGCCAACGGCCTGTCAAGCCGCGGTCATTGCCAGTGGCAGCGCTACGGCCACTTTATGTGGCAGGTGACAGGGTGGGTCTACGTCATGAACAAGCTGCCGGCCGGGGCCAGGGTGATGGAGGGCGGGGAGTGGAGGAATCGGTGATGGCATGCAGATAGTGGCTAGGCACAAAGTAGTCCGTGGCTGGTCTCGCGGCCCTTTCAGATTGCGAGAATGATACAAGCAATGAATCGCGTACTCAGCGCCTGCGCTGGTACATTCATGTTCTTACCAATATGACCAGGCGGAGCTCAGTCTTCTTGTGTCCAGGCGTGGCAGAGCACCTCGGCCTGTTCGAGGACGAGTTCCGTTGCTTTTGCCTGCTTGTCTGGCGGATAGCCATATCGGCGGAGAATGCGTTTGATGATCACGCGCATCTGCGCGCGCACATTTTCACGCACGGTCCAGTCGATGGTGATGCTGTTTCGCACCGACTTTACCAACTCCTGGGCAATCAGCCGCAGCGTGTCATCGCCTAGGACGGACACCGCGCTGTCATTGACCTCCAGGGCGTCGTAGAAGGCCACCTCGTCTTCCGTCAGACCGAGTGCCTCGCCGCGCTGCTGGGCCTCACGCATGTCCTTGGCCAGCCTGATCAATTCTTCGATCACTTGCGCGGTTTCTATGGCGCGGTTCTGATAACGCGTGATCGCGTTTTCCAGCAACTCGGCAAACGAGCGCGCTTGGACGACGTTCTTGCGGCCGCGGTTCTTGATCTCTCCCGCCAGCAATTTACGCAGCATTTCCACGGCGAGATTACGCTGCGGCATGCCGCGCACTTCAGCGAGAAATTCGTCGGACAGGATCGATATATCCGGTTTTTTCAGTCCGGCGGCAGCGAAGATGTCGATGACTTCGTCGGACGATACCGCTTTGGAGACGATCTGCCGGATGGCCAGCTCGATGTCATCGGGACTGCGGTGACCAACGGCAGTGCTCTTGGTCAGTACCGATTTTACTGCCTGAAAGAATGCCACGTCGTCCCGTACTGCCATCGCCTTGTCGTGCGGCACGGCCAGTGCGAAGGCCTTGGACAAGTCGCCGACAGCTTTCACGAGCCGGTTCTTGCCGTCTTCCTGGGCCAGTACGTGTTCCTGCGCCGCCGGCAGTAGCGAGAGTCGTTCTTGCGGGCTGCCGGTAGTCCAGATCGCCCAGTCAAAGCCGTGGAAGATGCCGCGGCAGATTTCGTAGCGTTCGATCATGACCGCGACGGCCTCTTCCTGGTTGATGGCTGTCTGGCCCTTGCCGCCGCTTCGGGTGTAGTTTGCCAGGGCGACCTTAAGCTGGTCGGCCAAGCCCAGGTAGTCCACCACCAGCCCGCCGGGTTTGTCCTTGAATACGCGATTGACGCGGGCGATGGCCTGCATCAGCCCGTGTCCGCGCATCGGCTTGTCCACATACATCGTGTGCAGGCAGGGTGCGTCGAAACCCGTCAGCCACATATCGCGGACGATCACGACCTTGAACGAGTCCTTCGCGTCCTTGAAGCGCTTGGCCAGTTCCTCGCGGCGCGGTCTGTTGCGAATGTGCCCCTGCCAGTCTGCCGGGTCTGCCGCGGAGCCGGTCATGACAATCTTCATGATGCCGGCGTTGTCGTCATTGTGATGCCAGTCTGGGCGAATCGCCGTGATAGCCCTGTAGAGCTCGACGCAGATGCGGCGGCTCATGCAGACGATCATCGCCTTGCCATTCATCGCTTCCAGACGGGTTTCGAAGTGTCTCACCAAGTCCTCGGCGATCAACTTGAGACGCTTCTCCGTGCCAACCAACGCCTCAAGTTGCGCCCATTTGGTCTTCAGCTGCTCCTTGTGTTCGATTTCCTCGCCTTCGGTAGCCTCCTCGAACTCCTCGTCCAACAGCGGCTTGGCGGCTTCTTCCAGTTCGAGCTTGGCCAGGCGGCTCTCGTAGTAGATGGGCACTGTTGCGCCGTCTTTCACGGCGCGTTCGATGTCGTAGATGCTGACGTAGTCGCCGAAGACCGCCCGTGTATTTTTGTCGGTCAACTCGATGGGAGTGCCAGTGAAACCGATGAAGGACGCATTGGGTAGCGCCTCCCGCATGTGCCGGGCAAAACCGTCGATGAAGTCATACTGACTGCGGTGCGCCTCGTCGGCGATGACCACGATATTGCGCCGGTCGGACAACAGCGGGTGATCGCTCCCCGCGGTAGGGAAGAATTTGTGTACTGTGGTGAAGACCACGCCGCCGGATGCCGTGGTCAGCAACTCACGAAGATTCGCCCGGCTCTGCGCCTGCACCGGCTGCTGGCGCAAGAGCTCATGGCAACGGGCGAAGGTGCCGAAGAGCTGGTCGTCGAGGTCATTGCGGTCGGTGATCACCACCAGAGTGGGATTCGCCATCGTCGGATGCAGTACCACTCGCCCCGCATAAAAAGCCATCGTCAGGCTCTTGCCCGAGCCCTGCGTGTGCCACACAACGCCCACCCTGCGGTCACCGGGTCGGGCATCGGGATGTTTCCTGGCATAGAAGGTGCCTTCGCCGACGTTGTCCTGCACTAGATAGAGTTCTCCAGCTGGCCGGCTGGCACGGACGGTTTCCTGCACGGCGACGTTGACCGCGTGGTACTGGTGGTAGCCGGCCATCTTCTTGACCAGCACGCCGCCACCGACGTCCTCGAAGACGATGAAATGCCGTACCAGGTCCAGGAAGCGCCGTTTCTCGAACACGCCAGAGAGCAGCACCTGGAGCTGCGGCAGCTTGTTGTCCGCCAATTCGTCGCCTGCGATGGTGCGCCAGGGCATGAACCACTCGCGGTCCGCCGTGAGGGTGCCGATCCGCGCCTGCACGCCGTCCGAGATGATCATGGCCTCGTTGAAGACAAAGAGCGAGGGAATCTGCCGTTTGTATGTCTGCAGTTGGTTGAAGGCCGACCAGATGGTCGCATTCTCCGTCGCCGCATTCTTCAGCTCAATCACGGCGAGGGGCAGGCCGTTGATGAACAGCACGACATCGGGTCGCCTTTCATGCTGATCCTCCACCACGGTGTACTGATTGACCGCCAGGAACTCGTTGTTCTCCGGCTCGTCGTAATCGAATACGCGCACCAAATCGCCGCCAATCGAACCGTCGGCCCGCTGGTACTCCACTGGCACGCCGTCCACCAGATACTTGTGGACGACGTGATTGTTCGCCACCAGCGACGGCGAAGCCGGGCGGGTTAGCTTGCGAAACGCCTCGTCAAGTGCATCTGACGGCACCTGCCGATTGAGACGTTGCAGCGCCTGGCGGAGACGACGTTCAAGCACGACCTGCCCGTAGTTCTCCCGCTCCGCCGCTATCTCGCCCGGCGCAATATCCGGTCCTGAGAGTATCTGGTAGCCCAACGCCTCCAACCACGCCAACGTGGCCTGCTCAACGATGGATTCGG
>JAQWBY010000414.1 GCA_028706165.1 Lentisphaeria bacterium
ATTTTTTTGATGCCATCGCCGCGGCATTCTTCGCAGCGGCCGCCCTTGACATTGAAGCTGAAACGGCCTGGGCCGTAGCCGCGGAGTTTGGCGTCGTTGGTCATGGCGAAGATTTGGCGGATGACATCGAAGAGGCCGGTGTAGGTCGCCGGGTTTGAGCGCGGGGTGCGGCCGATGGGGCTTTGGTCGATGACGATCATTTTGTCGACGTGGTCGAGACCGTCGATGCTGCGGTGCTTGCCGGGCTCGTCGGTTTTGATGCCGAGCTGCTTGTTGACGGCGCGGGTGAGGATGCGGTTGATGAGGGTGGATTTGCCGGATCCGGAGACGCCGGTGATGCAGCAGAAGGTGCCGAGGGGAATGCCCACGTCGATGTTGCGGAGGTTGTTTTCGGCGGCGCCGCGGATGACGACGGTGTTGCCGTTGCCGGGCAGGCGGGTGGGGGGGATGGGAATGGCGCGAGCGCCGGACAGGAATTGGCCGGTGAGGGACTCTTGGCAGCGGGCGACGTCTTCGGGCTTGCCGGCGCTGACGACGTGCCCGCCGTTGCGGCCGGCGCCGGGGCCGAGATCGACGATGTAGTCGGCGGCGCGGATGGTATCCAGGTCGTGTTCGACGACGATGACGGTGTTGCCGAGGTCGCGCAGTTTGAGGAGGGTGTGGAGCAGGCGTTCGTTGTCTCGCTGGTGCAGGCCGATGCTGGGTTCGTCGAGGATATAGAGCACGCCGACGAGGCCACTGCCGACTTGGCTGGCCAGGCGGATGCGCTGGGATTCGCCGCCGGAGAGCGAGCCGCTTTCGCGGTTGAGGGTGAGGTAGTTGAGACCGACGGCGCGGAGGAAACCCAGGCGGTTTTTGATTTCGCGGACGATTTCGTCGCCGATGGCGCGTTCGTTGTCGGTCATGGCGAGTTCGTCCATGAACTGGTAAGCCTTGTCGATGCTTAGGGAGCAGAACTGGTGGATATTGAGATCGTTGATGGTGACGGCGAGGACTTCTGGTTTGAGGCGGGCGCCGTGGCAGCTCGGGCAGGTTTCGAAGGTCATATGGTCCTGCAGGCGTTCGCGGAGATCGTCGCTTTCGGATTCGCGGTAGCGGCGGAGGAGGTTGGGGATGATACCTTCGAAGGGCTTGCGCCAGGGCTGGAGCTTGCCTTTCATCCAGACATCGAAGACGACGACATCGTCGCCGCTGCCGTAGAGGAGGATCTGGCGTATTTTTTCTGGCAGGTCCTGCCATGGCGTGGTGAGTGAGAAACCGTAGTGTGCGGCGAGGCAGCGCAGATAGTGGTTGTAGAGGATAATGGTCCGGCGCATGCCCCGTCGCCAGAGTGGGATGGCGCCATTTTTGATGGACAGGGTGGGGTCGGGGATGACGGCGTCGGGCGTGAAGATGAGGCGGGCACCGAGGCCGTCACAGGCAGGGCAGGCACCATAGGGGGTGTTGAAGGAAAAATTACGCGGGAGGAGTTCACCGAAGCTCAGGTCGCAGTGGGTGCAGGCGAGGTGCTCGCTGACGAGTTCTTCCCGCCAGCCGCCGTCGGCAGCGGGGTCTTCGGTCAGGATGCTGATGACGCCGTTGCCTTTTTTTAGGGCCAGTTCGATGGAGTCGGTGAGGCGCCCCTGGTCAGTGCGGCCGGTGACCAGCCGGTCGACGACGGCTTCCAGCGTGTGCTTTTTGGTCTTGGCGAGTTTGATATCGTCGTCGAGACTGCGGATATCGCCGTCGATGCGGGCGCGGGTGAAGCCGTCCTTGCGCATGGTGTCGAGGACATCGACATTTTCGCCCTTGCGGCCGCTGATGTAGGGTGCGAGGAGCATGATTTTGAGTTTGGCGGGCATGGCGAGGATTTTATCGCAGATGGCCTGGGCGCTTTGGCCCTGGATATGCTGTCCGCATTTTGGGCAATGGGGTTTGCCGATGTGTGCGAAGAGGAGGCGGAGGTAGTCGTAGATTTCGGTGGTGGTGGCGACGATGGAACGCGGGGAGCTGCCGGCGCTGCGCTGTTCGATGGCAATGGCTGGCGAGAGGCCGTCGATATGCTCGACCTGGGGTTTTTGCAGGCGGTCAAGGAACTGCCGGGCGTAGGCGGAGAGGCTTTCGACATAGCGGCGCTGGCCTTCGGCGTAGAGAGTGTCGAAAGCCAGTGACGACTTGCCGGAGCCGCTGGGGCCAGTGATCACCACCAGCGCGTCGCGGGGAATGCTCAGGGTGATATTTTTGAGGTTGTGTTGGCGGGCGCCAATTATTTTAATGCTCTCGGGCATAGCTGGGTTACTTCAATCTGAGCGTGGGTGAGAAGGGCGGTTGCGGGTGGCGGGTGGCGATGGTTGGTCAGGCGCGGAGGTCTTTGACGCGGACGGCTTTACCTTCGTTTTTGGGCAGTTCGCCGGGGCCGACGAGTTGGATGGCGGGCGTGACGAGGATTTCGTCGCGGAGGTCATTGGCGATGTGTCGGCGGAGGGCGTCGAGTTGCTTGTAGTCGTCGGTGAAGGATTCGCTTTTGAGTTCGGCCTGGACGGTGAGGGTATCGCCTTCGTCATTACGGTCGAGGACGATAAGGTAGTCGCTGCCGATTTCGCGGATGCGCATGAGGACGCGTTCGATTTGGATGGGGAAGACATTGCAGCCCTTGATGATGAACATGTCATCGGAGCGGCCCTTGATGCGGTCGATGCGGCGGGCGGTACGGCCGCAGGGGCATTCGTCGGGAATGATGCGGGTGAGATCGCGGGTGCGGTAGCGGATGATGGGCATGGCTTCGCGGTCGAGGGTGGTGAGGATCATCTCGCCGACTTCGCCGTCGGGGACGGGTTCGAGGGTGTCGGGGTTGACGATTTCGAGCAGGTAGCAGTCTTCCCAGAGGTGCATGCCGTTTTGGCAGCTGCATTCGAAGGCGACGCCGGGGCCATTCATTTCGGTCATGCCGAAGGAGTTGTAGGCCTTGGCGCCGAACATCTCCTGGATGCGCAGGCGGGTTTCTTCCGAGTGGGGTTCGGCGCCGATGAAGAGCCGCTGGAGCTTGGTGTCGCGGATGGGGTCAAGACCATTTTCAAGGAAGACGGCGTGGAGGCGCCCGAGATAGCTGGGGATGGAGTGGGCGATGGTGGTGCCGAAGTCCTGCATGAGCTTGATCTGGCGGCGGCTGTTGCCGGCGGCGGCGGGGATGCTGAGGCAGCCGAGACGTTCGGCGCCGTACTGGAAGCCGAGGCCGCCGGTGAAGAGGCCGTAGCCGCTCATGTTCTGGAAGACATCGGCGGGCCGGGCGCCGGTGGCGAACATGGAACGGGCCATGAGGTTTGCCCAGGAGTCGAGGTCGTGGCGGGAGTAGAGGACGGCGGCGGGGTTGCCGGTGGTGCCGCTGGTGCAGTGCATGCGGATGACGTTGTCTTTGGGGCAGGTGAGCAGCTCGAAGGGATAGCAGGCGCGGAGGTCGTCCTTGGTGGTGATGGG
>JAQWBY010000415.1 GCA_028706165.1 Lentisphaeria bacterium
TTACCCCTTGGCAATAACGCCACCTCTCGACAATACCGTGGCCCGATATGATATGGCCACCTTATGAATGGTTGCGCCGTTGTGGCACGGTCGAGCCCGTTCTCGACAATACCGCGACCCAAGATGATATGGCCGTACTATGGCCACAACGCAAGCGTCGCTGGCATTTTTGCTTACTGCCGAGGCATGGAGCCACGATTTTTTTGCTGCGGTTTAAAATCTCCGGCGTTGTGGTGGCGTTATTGCAGTCATTAGGCAGCACCTCTGCAGCGACCAATGAAAGGGCCTTCTTTTCTCTATGACCGTAGCGCATCCTCCCGCGACAACACCTAATTCTGCCATGCGCGCCATATCCTGCGCGCGGCTCTTTCTTATTTTCAGCAAGATTGGCCTGACTACTTTCGGCGGCGGTTTTTCCATGGCGACGGTATTGCGGCACGAGCTGGTGCTGAAACGCGCATGGCTCACCGAACGCGAGTTTTTCGATACGCTATCGACCGCGACAGCGGTACCAGGCGCGGTGGCCATCAACCTCGCCTTCATGCAGGGATGGAAAGCGCGCGGTTATCGCGGCGCACTGGCGGCGGCGGCGGGCACCATGCTGCCATCCGTCGTCATACTGCTGTTCATTGCGCGTTTTGCCACGCCGTATTTTGAGCGCCCAATGGTAGCGTCATTTCTCAAGGGTGCCGGCATTGCCGTCGCGGCGCAGATTGCCTTTGCCAGCTACACCTTCGCCCGCAATCTGCGGGTGCATTGGCAGAACGTTTTTGCCTGTGGTTTGGGACTGGGGCTGCTGATCATCGGTCTGCACCCAGTTTTTGCCGTCCTCGCCGGTGCCAGCGTCGGCTACCTGCTGATGCATGAGCGCATGACGCGCCCCGATGACAACATTGCGAAAGACATCTAATCAGGACTATGAACACGCCATGATGCAGACATTTTGGACATTGATCGTCAGTTTCACCGTCATCGGCCTCGGCGCCTACGGCGGCGGGCTGGTAACCGTGCCGCTGATGCAACATGAACTCGTGGTCAGCCGAGACCTGCTGAGCATGACGCAGATGTCGCAGCTGGTGGCCATCGCGCAGATGACGCCGGGGCCAATTGCCGTCAACGGCGCGACCTTCGTGGGCTACAACATCGCCGGGCTGGGCGGAGCGCTGCTGGCGTCCACAGTCGTCGTGCTGCCGGGCGTTCTGGCGCTGGTCCTGCTGTTGGTCTGCCGGGAGCGCCTGCCAGTCAACACCCATTCTCTGCGCTTGCGCCGCGGCCTGCGCGCCGGTGTACTCAGCCTGCTGCTCTTTGCCACCTGGTCCTACAGTCGCGGCGTCATCCACAGCTGGGTCGAGGGCGCCATCGCCGCCGCCGCCTTCGCCGTGCTGCTGACCTGCGAAGGGCGCGTCCATCCGCTGGTTGTCATCGTCGGCGCCGGCGTCCTCGGCATGCTGGTATTTTAGCACCAGCGGTACAGGCCCTAACTTTTATCCGCAGATGGCGCAGAGTTCTTATAGCCTCACGCGAAGGCGCAAAGGCGCGAAGAAGACTGTTTTATCCGCAGATGGCGCAGATTAACGCAGATTATTGCGGACAACTTATTCCTTTGTATTTTCAAGATGATCTACTATTAATCTTCCAGAACTGTGGCGCCGCTACGAGGCGCTGATTCAGGCAGAGTGCCATCCCCAGGCTGAAACCTGGGGTAAAGCATAGTTGAGCGTCTACGGCGCGACAGCCTATTTACTGCCGCAACCAACTGAGGCCGATATAATTGCAATCATCCTGAAAACACAACGGAATTAGTAGCGTGAGCTAATTTACGTAAGTTCCGCGCCGTTTTTTGATCCACACCCATACGATGAAAAGTGAAAGGGGGATTTCATGCATCGACGTTTGGTCCTTGCGTTTATCATGAGTTTGCTTGGCTTGGCCGCGATAGCAGCCGACATGATCCTGCAGCAGTCGCCGTTGTACGGGCAGGTCGCGGTCTTGAGCGAAGGCCCAGTTCGCCTCGAAGTGGCTTTGACGGAGGGCTGCCGCCTCATCTCCTGGCAGCTCAATGGCCAGGAGATTCTCTATGCCGGCCGCAGCTGGGGCGGCGATGGCTACGACCGCTACAAAGTCGGCGAACAGGCCGGCGATACGCGCCTGCGACCACCCACCGCCGTTGATGCCTTGCGCCAAAATGGCCTGGTCGCCCTGCGGGCGCACTTCCAGCTGCCCGGCGGCGCCGTCCTCCAGCGCGTCATTGCCCTAAGCCCCGACGGGCTCTTCATAGACAGCAGTTTCAGCGACAGCGATGCCGCCGCCTGGTATGAATTCGCCGTGCATCTAGCACGCAGCAAGGCGCTGCCGCTCGCCATGGTCTATCCCGACGGCGACAGCATGTCATCGCGTCCTCTGCAGCCCAAGGAGGACTACAGCGGCCTACCGCCGGCGCTGGCGGTCACGGGCTGGCGTGACGGCTGGTCACTCATCTGGCATTGTGGCGACGGCCTGCGCATTCAGCCGCGCGTCTGGAGCGACAACCTGTCTTTCGGGCTGGCGGGGACCTACGGCGACACGCCGCTGCGCGCGTCTTGCCAATGGCGGCAAGGCATCGCCGATGCTGCCACCCTGCCCTCACCGGCGCCCTTCCCCGACTGTACTGGCGACTGGTCGCCGCTGGCTTTCGCCGTGGCCGAGCAGCCACGGGCAGAGGTCTGCACCATCGCTCGCGAATTCGGCCCTTACGGCGTCTGCAATGGCGCCCCGCAGTACATGGCGCCGCTGGCCGCCGCCGGCATCCGCTGGGTACGCCTGGGCAGTTTCTCCTGGGCAACCTGTGAGCGCAATGCCGGCCAACGCGACTTCAGCGCCGCCGATACAGCCTTGGCCGCTGCGGAGAAAGAGGGCATGGCCGTCATCGGCCTGATCAGCGGCACGCCCGGCTGGGCCGGCCTGGACGGCAGCCGCGCCGCCGTGCCCAAAGACTGGCGGCAATGGCGCGAGCACGTGGCGCAGACCGTCGCGACCTTCTGCAATCGCGTGCACATATGGGAAATCTGGAATGAGCCCGACATCGGCCAGTTCTGGAAAGGCAGCGCCGGCGACTTCGTGCAGTTGCTCCGCGTCGCCTACCAGGCCGCCAAAGGGGCCGATCCCACATGCCTGGTCATGAGCGCCGGCCTCGACGGCATGGGCGAAAGCTACTTCACGCGCATACTCGCCCTCGGCGCCGCCGATGCTTTTGACCTGGTAGGCGTCCACCCATACGCCAGCCAGGTCGCCACCGCCGAATACCGCCTGCGTACGATGCAGCGCATCATGGCCTATCACGGCATCAACAAGCCCATGTGGATCACCGAAATCGGCTGGCAATCCGGCGGCTGGAAGGGCGGCCCCGGGGTGGTCGCTTCCGAAGAGATCAAGGCCGCGCGGCTGAGCGAGGCATATC
>JAQWBY010000416.1 GCA_028706165.1 Lentisphaeria bacterium
GTTATCTTTTCCTCCCGGCCGTTGCGGAAGCTGCTGAAGGGCTTACCGCGCTGGAAGTGGCCGTAGCCCGCCCGTTTTTCTGGAGTGGAACATGAACCCATTGGCTCAAGAATTGAACCAAAAGATTGTCGCTGCGAATCCGCATGTTTTTGCGATGCTGTCCGACCTGGGCAAAGAGATATTTTTTCCGAGCAAAGGTATTTTGAGTCAGTCGGCTGAGGCGTCGAAACAGGCGAAGCGTTTCAATGCGACGATTGGCACGGCGATGTCCGAAGGCCAGGCGATGTTTTTGCCGAGTTTGATGGAGCAGCTGCCGGGGATCAAGGCCAATGACGCGTTGCTGTACGCGCCGTCGCCGGGCTTGCCGGCGTTGCGTGCTTGCTGGTGTGAGAAGACGCTGCATGACAATCCGAGTTTGGCGGGCAAGGGCTTCAGCCTGCCGGTGGTGACCAACGGACTATCGCACGGCTTGTCGATTATAGCTGACATGTTCATCAATCCGGGCGACACCTTCATTTATCCTGACAAGAACTGGGACAACTACCACCTGAATTACATGGTTCGTTCGGGAGCGGTGGCCAAGCTGTTTCCCTTCTTCAATGGCGGCGGTTTCAATGTCGCGGCGTTTCGGGCGGCGTTGCACGAGCACAGCGCGGGGCAGGAGAAGGTGATTGTGCTGTTGAATTTTCCGAACAATCCCAGTGGCTATGCGCCGACGGAGGCCGAAGGTGCGGCGATAGCGGACGCGCTGGTGGAAACGGCCGAGCGCGGCGTGAATGTGGTGGCGATCATTGACGACGCCTACTACGGGCTGTTTTTTGAGGCTGATGTCATGCGTGAGTCACTGTTCACGAAACTCGCGGGGCGTCATCCGCGGCTGTTGGCGATCAAGGCCGATGCGGCGACCAAGGAAGTGTACGTGTGGGGCTTACGCGTGGGCTTCTTGAGTTTGTCGGTGGGTGGTGCTGAGGAGGGCAGCGTGCTTTATGAGGCCCTGACGGCGAAGATCGGCGGGCTGATTCGCAGCGTGGTGAGCAACTGCTCGGCGCTGTCGCAGTATTTGATTGTACAGGCGCTGCAGAATCCCCGTTTTTACGACGAGCGCGCGGAGAAGGTCGCATTGATGCGGCGCCGGGCTGCAAAGGTCAAGGCCGTGCTGGCCAACCCGCGTTATGCGGACGCCTGGGAGCCCTATCCCTTCAACAGCGGTTATTTCATGTGCCTGTGCATCAAGAAGGTCGATGCCGAATTGCTGCGCAAGCATCTCCTGGAGAAATATGGCGTCGGGACGATCTCGATCACGCCGACGGACTTGCGGGTGGCTTTCAGCTGCCTGGAGGAAGGCGACATCCAGGAAGTCTTCGACCTGATTTACCAGGCCTGGCAGGACTTGGCGGCGAAGTCCTGAGCGGGCCTAACGGAAGGCTGAGGACAATGACGGAGCTGCGGGCGGCTATACCAACGGACTGGCAGGCGGCCCTGGCGCCGCGGGTGCCGGCGAGCCTGTGGGCATCGCTGGGGGCCTTTCTCGATGACGAGTACGCCGGCGGCGTAGTCTATCCCCCGCGGGAGCAGCTGTTCACAGCATTGACACTGACGCCCTTTGCTGATGTGCGAGTGCTGTGGCTTGGGCAGGATCCCTATCACGAGGAAGGCCAGGCGTACGGCTTGGCTTTTTCCGTGCCGAACGAGATCAGCGCGCCGCCGTCCCTGCGCAACATCTTCAAGGAGTACGCCGATGATCTTGGTTTGCCGCTGCCGACGACGCATCGGCTGGAGCCCTGGGCGCGGCAAGGCGTGCTCTTGCTCAACACGGTGCTGAGTGTGCGGGCCGGTCAGGCCGGCTCGCATCAGGGGCGCGGCTGGGAACAGGTCAGCGACGCGGTGATCGACGCGCTGGTGAGTCGGCCGGAACCGGTGGTGTTCGTGCTGCTGGGGCGGCCGGCGCAGCGCAAGAAACAGCGCATTGACTTGAGCCGGCATGTGGTCATTGAGGCGGCACACCCATCGCCGTTGTCGGCCTACCGCGGCTTTTTCGGCAGCAAGGTCTTCAGCCGCGTGAACAGTGCTTTGGCGGGGCTTTCGCGTGATGCCATCGACTGGCGGCTGCCTTGAGCGGCGCGTTCAGCCGCCGGGTGCGTAGGCGAATTTGAGCACGATCAGCAGCAGCGAGATGAGATTGAAGACGCTGTGCAGTACGATGGCTTGCGCCAGTCCGCCCTCACTGCGTGCGCGCTGCAGAAAGAGCCCGAGGATGAATAAGGCCGGGGCGTACTGTGGCAGGCCGTGGAAGAGGCTGAAGAAGAGTGCCGTCCATAGACCAGCATGGCCGGGCGAGAAGTAGCGGATGCTGCGGAAGATGACCTGGCGGAAGAGCAGCTCTTCGCAGACCGGCGCGATGAGCACGGCGCTCAGCGCGGCGACGATCCAGAAGAGCACGCTGCAATCTTGGCGCGCAAACTGGGTCAAGGTCTGTTCCGGCATGGGCCAACCGAAGTGCCGGCAGACGGCGATGACGGTCAGGTTGATCGCGACCAGCGCGGGATAGAGCACCAGCAGCTGACCCAGCACGCGGCCGAGCATTGTCCAGGGAAGAATAGGGCTGCCCGGTAATCCCAGTGACGTCCACAAACACTGCCCGCAGATTCTGGCGCGTAGCGTCAGCGCGGCAGCACCGCAGGCCATGAGCTGGAAGGGCAGCAGGCCAAGCAGAAAACCCGACAGTGGCGTGTTCATTACTGCGGGGAAGCCGTGCTGCACGATGGCGACAAACAACAGGCCCAGCATGGCCCCGCAGCCCGCCGCCAGCCCCGCCAGCACATAGGGATGGTCGTCCGCTGGTTGCGAGGCATCTGGCGGCGTTGGCGGTTGTTGTTTCGGTGCGGCGATGATCATGGTGTGTTGCTGTGGCGCTGTTGTTGGGATGGGCTACATTGAAACACGCAGCTGGTGGCCGGTAGTTCCGGCGCTTACTATCGCCAGCAAACACCCGTGTGGCAACGATCAGCGTGGACTTCAGGGAGAAAAAGCATGAAAGTGTACATTTTTGTGGATATGGAGGGCATCAGCGGGGTGACGGGGTCGGACTTTGTGACCTCGTCTGGACCGCATTATCAGACGGCGCGACGCTATTACACCGAGGAGCTCAATGTGTGCGCACGGGCCTGCTTTGAGGCCGGAGCCGACGAAGTTATTGCCCGTGATGGTCATGGCAGCGGCAATCACATGCTGTGGGATCAGCTTGATCCGCGTATCCAGTTGGTGCAGGGGCAGACGGGCACAGTGCGCATGTGGGGCCTCGACGGCTGCGACGCGCTGATTCTACTGGGCTATCACGCCATGGCCGGCACGCGCGGGGCGTTACTCGAACACACCTACTCGTCGGCATCCATTCAGAACATGTGGCTCAATGGCCGGCCGGTGGGC
>JAQWBY010000417.1 GCA_028706165.1 Lentisphaeria bacterium
GAGTTCGGCGATCTGGAAGCTCTTGTCGCCGGAATTGGCTTCGATCAGGAGGCGGAAGAAGGGTCCGGCGGCGGGCTTTTTGAGCACGAACAGGGCTTTTTCGTGGCGGCCGAACCAGGCGACGTCCCGTTGGCTGTCGATGGTGGTCCACGCATCACCGTCGCTTGAGGCGAGCAGCTGCCATTGGCGGGGATCGCGGCTGGGCGCGTCATTGGCGCTGGTGATGGCGTAGGCAGCGACGGGCGCTGGCAGTGCCTGGGTAAATTGCAGTTGCAGCCACGGCGTGGGTGAGGGCGTGCAGTACTTGGTTTTGGCGTCCTGATCGAAGGCCTTGGCGGGGCTCTCGCGATCATTGAAGCCGGGCGACGCCGCCGTGGCGACGGCATTGTCGCCGGTGATGGCATTGCGGTACATGGAGGTATCGACGACCTTGGGTTTGGGCCAGTGGCCGGGATTCTGGGTATCTAGCAGTGCCCACGTGTCGGCAATGTCGGTGGTCATGATTGGCGCACGCAGGCCGGCAATTTGGTCTGCGGGGGTTTTCAGACAGAGATTAGCGAAGAGGACGGATTGGCGGATGGCGCTGTAGTCCGGCTGATCGTGGGTGATGCTAAGCAGGCCGGACCAGTTTTGCAGGCGCATGCTCTGGAAGAGTCGTTGGACGCTGCTGTCGTCGGTGCCGGCCAGGGGCAGGCCTTTGCCACTGGCGGTGTCGGCGTCATTGAGGCGGATGACGACGACGCGGCGGCCCAGTGTGGCCAGGACTATCGCCGGATCAAGTCCGGCCTGCCGGCAGGCGACGAGGTCCAGGCACATGCCCACGCCGGCGGGCAGGGCGGCGACAGCGGTGGCCAGTGCGTCGAGGCCAGTTGCGGCGGCCGGCAGGGTCGTATAGGGCAGGACCAGGGTGATTTTGCGGGCGGCGCAGGCCGCTGCGGCGGTGGCGACATTGGCTGCAGCGGGCGTGCTGATGACGCGGGGTATGCCGAGATCGGCCGCGAATTGGGCGAGTTCCGCCCAGCCTTGCGCGTCGGCGGGCGCGGTGAACTGCCCGGCAGCAAGGACCACGCCGGCAGCCTTGAGGGCGGCCTTGAGGGCCTGGCGCTGGGCCTTGTCCAACGCCGGCGTGAATCGTGGTGCCTGGTTTTCCGGGCTGATGCGGAGCTGGTCGTGGGCGACCAGGGCGGAGAGGCCGAGATCGCGGGTGGTTTGCAGGACCTGTGGCAGGCTGTGCGTAGTGAAGGGCGCGGCGTCGAGGCTGACTGTTGGTTCGGCGGCATGGACGGCGAACATGGCGACGAGCAGGGCGGTGATAAGTGTCGTTTTCATGGTGGCTGAGGTCATCTTTCGGTGCTGGCGGGGTGAAGGGCTTGGCATGGCGGCTCAGAAAACGCGGTAAGGATGGCTGATGAAGGCGTCGGCGGCGGGGTTGTCGACGCAGCGCATGGCCTTGGCGTCCCAGGTGATGCGTTTGCCGGCGCGGATGGCGAGGTTGCCGAGGAGGACCGTCTCGGTGAGCGCGCCAGCGTAGTCCACCAGATTTGAGCCGGCGGCGGGGCCGCCCTTACAGGCGCGGATCCACTCCTGGAAATTTCCGCCTTTGATGGACGGCGGCATCTTTTTGGGTCGGCCGACTTCGCGCATGCGTGTTTCGGGGAAGATGCGTGGCGAGTTGCCGTAGCAGCCGGCCATGATGCAGCCGTTGCTGCCGTAGAAGATTTGCCCGCCGTCTTTGGGTGGCATAGAGCGGCCCTCTTCGAGCTGTGGCGGTCGTGGCGGCATTTTGCCGCCGTCATGCCAGACGAGTTTGAGTGGTGGCAGCTTGCCGCGAGCGCCGAACTGGTAGGTGACGATGGACCAGCTTGGGGTCAGGTCAGGGCTGGCTGCGTCGGATACGGCTTCGACCCAGAGTGGGTTGCGCAGATCAAGGGCCCAGAAGGCCGCGTCCATGATGTGGCAGCCCATATCGCCCAGCGCGCCGCAGCCGTAGTCCCACCAGCCGCGCCAGCGAAAATGCGGTCCGCCGGCGGGGTAGGGGCGGGAGGGCGCCGTGCCCAACCAGAGATTCCAGTCCATGGAAGCCGGTGGCGTTGCCGCCGCGGGCATGGGGCCGTTCTGGGGCCAGATGGGGCGGTCAGTGTAGAGATGGACCTCGCGGACCTCGCCGATGGCGCCTTCGCGGATCCACGCATAGATGCGCCGCGTGTCGTCCGATGCGTGACCCTGGTTGCCCATCTGGGTGACGACGCCATAGGCTTTGGCGGCGCGGGCGAGTTCGCGGGCTTCGGCGATGGTGTGGGCGCAGGGCTTCTGCACGTAGACGTGCTTGCCCATGTGCATGGCCATCATGGCAATGGGAAAGTGCATGTGGTCGGGCGTCGAGATGGTCACCGCATCAATGTCGTCGCCGAGGTCCTGCAGCATACTGCGGTAATCGCGGTAGGTCCGCGCATCCGGGTACTTGCTGAAGGTGTCGCGGGCACGCCCGAAATCGACGTCGCAGAGGCCGACGATGTTTTCCGAGGATACGCCGGCGATGTCGGAGGAGCCTTTGCCGCCACAGCCAACGCAGGCGATGTTGAGCTTGCGGTCGGGATCGACCAAGCTGGGCTTGCGGCCGAACCAGCGGAAGGCCATGAGATCAGGGGTAAGACCGATGGCCGCGCCCGTGGCGACGGCGCCTTTGAGGAAATTCCGTCTGCTGCATGTCGTCATCAGCTGTACTCTTTTCTGTTGCGGGTAGTGATGCCGGTTTGGTGGTGCACGAAAGGGGCTAATGTACAACGGCGCGGGGCCGCTGCAATCATTGCAGCAGTTAACGCACCGGCGCCGACGCGGCTTGGTCGGCCGGGGATTTTTTCCCCGCTCCGGCGAATTTGCGCTGGCTTTTTACGCGCCGATTTTTTATCCGCAGATGCTGCAGATTTGCGCAGATCACCTAAGGCAGGGAGAGAAAGGGGCGGCTTGTCTTGCCGCTGCCGCGGAATCGGTCAGTAAGCGCCCCGGCGGGGAAAACACCGGGGACAATTTGCAGGAAACCCACGGCCAACCGCAGCCGCCCAGCCATTGGACCTTGATTGTGAACGACAATGTGAAAAGTGCCCAAAAGTGGCATTTGCCTGGCCCCGGCCGCGAAAGCATTGGAAGAAGAGGAAGAAACGGCTTTTTCTCCTCAGAAAGCCGAGAAGAAGAGGGCCCAAGGTGGGGCCAGAATAATTGTCGATAGTGGTACACTTTCAACTTGGCGTTGACACTTGATTCCCGCCGACCTTTGCGGCAGCGGGTTTCATAGGCGCCATTGATACCGTGTGGACCACGGCTAAAGCGCAGCCCGCTTCGTGCGCGCGACCTTATAGGATGGGGGCCCCCTACGGTGGGGGGGCTGATTTCAAGAACCGCAGGAAAAATAGTCAAAAACTCGCC
>JAQWBY010000418.1 GCA_028706165.1 Lentisphaeria bacterium
CGCGCTTTCAGCGCTTCTGCCGCTTCGCGGCGGAAATGCACGACGAGAAAAGGCTGCTTGGTTGAAACAACAAGTGCCATGGATACCGTTAAATGCAGAGCATCGGTTTCATAGGAGTAACCACCCCGGAGGGGAGAACACTGGGGACAATGTGCCGGAAACCCACGGCCAGTCGCCGCCCAGCCATTACACATGGGTGGCTAACCAGGCAGCGGATTTCATAGGAGCAACGCTCTTCACATAGCATGCGGCAATCGCCGGCCATGAGTTGATTGGTAACCATGCACAAGATCATTTGCCGAGGTTTTGAGCACCAAAGGTGCGCTCTATGATAGCCCAGGGCAAGCGCCCGCAGGGCGCGTCGCCCTGGGCTATCTTAGGACGCGCTTTCAGCGCTTCTGCGGCTTCGCGGCGGAAATGCACGACGAGAAAAGGCTGCTTGGTTGAAACAACAAGTGCCATGGATACCGTTAAATGCAGAGCATCGGTTATTGGGACCAGACATTCCTGCCGCATTTTGTTTTTAGCGCCCAAGGCGCGGCGCGGTTCGGGTAGTTCAGCGGCGCCCGCCGCCGGGCCCGCCACCGAAGCCACCGAAGCCGCCGAAGCCGCCGAAGCCGGCGGGGGCGGTGTTGGTGATGTCGAGGATGGCCTTGATTTCATCGGCTGCTTTACTGCCGGCGGCCTGTTCGATGAGGATGTCGCGGACGGATTGGGAGAGCTCGGTGATGGCGCGCTGGTTTTCCCAGATTTCGCGGCCGCTTTCCATATCGCCATTCATGGCATTGAGTGCCAGTTCGTGGTTGGTTTGGAGAAGGGCGCGGTAGTCATTGACGGCTTCGCGCTGGGCGTCGTTGAGGCGGGCGGTGTTAATTTTGTCGAGGTAGTCTTCGCGTTTGCGTTGTTGCTCTTCGGCTTGTTTGCGGGCATTGTCTCGCCAGGCCATGATTTGTTCATAGCGTTCGGGGTCTTCTTCGCGCAATCGTTCCATGCGTTCCTGCATGTTGCCGCGGCGGTCGTTGCCGCGGTCGGGGCGGCGGCGTTCGGGTTGATCTGGGCGTTGCTGGTCGGCGCTGGCGAGGGCGTCTTTGAGGGCAACGATGTCCTTGTCCTTCTGTTCCAGGAGTTTCATGAGCTTTTCGTTGCTCTCGTCGTTTTCCGTATTGCCGTTGTTGGCGCTGGCGTTGAGGCGGGCCTGGAGGAGTTTTCGGTCCTCGTCCGCGGAGGTTAGCCTGGCGAGGGCGTCGTCGCGTTCCTGGCTGAGGGTTGCGAGCTGGTCTTGCAAGCTGCTGTTGTCCAGATAAAAGAACAGCGCCGAGGCGGCAAAACATAGATTCAGGGCAATAAGGGCAATAACGATTTTCTGCTTGTCCATGACATGTACCTCGTAGTTGCGGGTGGAGGCGGGTGCTTCACCAGGGTGGCGACGGGCCGAAAGAGGGTCGCAGTCATATAACGGCGAAACGCGCAAAAATTGTTATAGCGACCGTCGCGGGCCACGACGAGTGGTCTGCGAGCGGGCGCGATGGGGCGCGGCGTGCCTGGCCGGTCAGGAAATTTCCTTCAGGCGGTATTTTTGGGTGCCGCAGCCGAGTGCTTCCAGTGCGTCGACGATGACGTAGGGATTTTTGCCGTGGATTTGCTCGAAAAGATGGCCCTCGCCGCTGAGCGTCATGCCTGGCGGCAGGCTGCCGGGGATGAAATGTTCGCTGTGGATAAGATCGAGTGCGGCCTTTTCGATGGCGACGATGTCGGTGCCGGCGATGATGCCGATGTCGGGGACGAGGCTTGGCGTGGTCATGCCCCAGCAGTCGCAGAAGACGGTGATATTCTGCAGCAGGCTGATGAAGAGCGTACGGCCGGCCGCGAAGGTCTTGAGTATTTCCGCGCTGGCGCGGGCCATGCCCTCCTGGAACGCCTGGTAGCCGTTGCCAGACATGGTGATGGCCTTCTGCGGGCAGATGAGGATGCAGTGTTGGCAGAATTTGCAGGCGTGGTAATCGACGCAGAAATTGCCGTCGTCAGCGAAGGTCAGGGCGTGGTTCGGGCAGTGCTTGGCGCATTTGCCGCAGTGGCTGCAGAGGGCCGCGTCCCAGTCCAGGCCGCCCTCCAGCGCGTGGAGCTTGCGGCGGGTGGAGCCGACGACGGCACCCATGGAGAGGTTCTTGGAGGCGCCACCGAAGCCGCAGCAGCCATGGCCTTTGATGTGCGCGAAGTCCACCATGGCATCGGCGTCGACGATTTCGCCGGCCAGTTCGATCTCTTCCAGGCTTAGGTAGGGCGGCGTTATTTTTCGGCTGTAGAAGTATTTGTCAGCGGTGCCGGCGACGGGGACGATCTGGCAGCCGATGGTTTCGCTGGTGTAACCTCGTTCGGCGGCATGGCGCACGGCGCTGGGGCTGTCGCAGACAAAGACCTCGCCGGCGCCGGCGCCGTACAACGCCTGGACGAGCTTGCGCACCAGGTAGGGATGGACAGTGGAAAAGCCGTAGCCGCCACCGAGGTGCATCTTGACGGCGACGCGGCGCCGGGCGGCTATTTTGGCCAATGGCAGTGCCGCCAGCAGGCGTTCCCACTTGGCGCCGATGCTGTTTTGGGGTTCGAGATTCTGGCTGCCGTAGGCAGTAAAGAAAATATCGGCGGTCTTTTTCATGTATTCTCCAATGGTGAACGGGGCTTACTCGCGGTTGCTAGCGGGTGAGGGCGGCGCTGCGCTGGCGTTGTCTATAGAGCCCTTGCCGGCGGCTGGTGTTTGCGAGCGCAGCTGGCCGCAGGCGGCCTGGATGTCTTTGCCTTTGCGGCGGCGGAGGGTGGCGTGGACCTTGCGGCTGAGCAGCAGCCGGAGGAAGCGCTCGCAGAGCTCGTCGTCGGGCGCGCGGCATGGCCCGCTGTCGTTGTTGCAGGGAATGAGGTTGACTTTGGCGTGGAGGCGGTGGGCGATGTCCACCAGGCGCGAAGCGTCTTCGGGCTGGCAGTTGCGGCCATCGAGGAGGATGTACTCGAGGGTCATCATGCGGTTGGTCTTCTGCATGTAGTACTCGCAGGCGGCGAAGATGTCTTCCAGCGGGTTGCGCTTAGCCGGCGGGATGATTTTGGCGCGGGCCTCGTCGTTGACGGCATGCAGGGACAGTGCGAGATTCCAGGGTGTCTGCAGTTCGGCCAGGCGCCGGATGGCGGCGGGCACGCCGCTGGTGGAGATAGTGACGTGCCGGGCGCCGAGGCCCAGGCCGTCAGCTGAACACAGCAGCTTCAGGGCTGCGACCAGCTGGTCGAAGTTGTGCAGGGGCTCGCCCATGCCCATTACGACCACGTTGTTGACCAGGCGGCCGACGGCGCGGCTGGCCAGGATGACTTGGTCAAGAATCTCGGCGGAGCTGAGATTGCGCACCAGGCCCTGTTTGCCGCTGGCGCAGAAGATGCA
>JAQWBY010000419.1 GCA_028706165.1 Lentisphaeria bacterium
CAAGGCCCCCAGCAGCGCCGAGTTGAGCGAGCACTTTGGCGATGTGCGCGATTGGTTGGCGCGGCTGAGCGCGTCAGCGCAGCACTACCGGCTGGAATTCCGGCGGGTGCGGCTGCGGCAGCTGGGTGAGAACGACGTGCTCAGCGCCATCTGGGTCGATCGCCTCGACCAGGCGCTGGCGCTCATCGGCAAAAAGAAGGACGCGCAGCAGCTCCTGGAACTGTCCCGTTTGACGCGGGAACGCCTGCCCGCGTTGCTGCCGTGGCTACGCCGGAAGCCGCTGGCGGCACTGGCGCTGGCAGACGACTGGCCACGGTTGCTCGCCATCGTCAACTGGCTCGCAGGCCATCCGCGGCCGAGCATTTACCTCCGGCAGATCGACCTGCCCGGCGTACACAGCAAACTCATTGAACGGCATCGCGGCGTCCTGTTGGAATTGCTGGACAGCGTGCTGCCTGCCGATGCCATTGACGACCGTTTTCGCGGCGGCCGCGGCTTCTGTCCGCGCTATGGCTTTTTGGACAAGCCCTTGCGGGTGCGCTTTCGCGTGCTTGATCCGCAGCTGCGGCTTTTTGCGGCGGCTGGCGATCAGGACATCACAGTGACGCAGGAGGCCTTTGCGAGTCTGCAGTTGTCGGCGACGCGGGTGTTCATCACCGAGAACGAGGTCAACTTTCTGGCCTTTCCGGCGCTGCCGTCGTCGTTGGTCATTTTTGGTGCGGGCTACGGCTTTGAGAATCTGGCGCCGGCGGCCTGGCTGGGGCAGCGCGCACTCTATTATTGGGGGGACATCGACACGCATGGCTTCGCCATTCTCAACCAGCTGCGAGAGCACTTCCCGGCGGCGGTGTCCTTCCTGATGGACACCCAGACTTTTTTGGCGCATCGGGCGCTGTGGGGGCGCGAAGAGCAGCCCGAAAAGGGCGATCTGCAACGTCTTACGCCCGACGAAGCGCGCCTCTACGCCCAGCTGCGCGATAACACCTGGGGCGAGCAGCTCCGCCTGGAACAGGAACGCATCGGTTACGAATTCCTGCGCGAGGTCCTGCAAGCGTTGCTCAGGCAGGAGTAGGCAGATGGCCCGCGAGCTGTTGGTGTATTTCCGCGAAGTGAAGACAACTGCCCTGTTCTGGACCGGTGGTTCCGCGCGTCGCTACCAGCGTCTGCTCGAAGCTGTAGCTGCCATGCTTTTTCGCGGACAGCAGGCTGGCGTTCTCTCTTCAATGATTTTGCCCTGGACCGCTTGACAGCACCCACGCGCACGGCGATGTTTACTCATCTCCGCTGCGCCGCAACCCGGCAAAAGCAGATTTTCAGATGAAAAAAGGTTTGGCACTAAAAAGGAGAAGGGGATGAATTATCATAGCTTACCAAAACACGTTAAAGCAGACATCAATAAAGAGATCAATGAAAGATACCCAGAGTCCAATATTGATATTGATCAAATAAAAATTTCAGATGTAGGAAATGATAGAGTTAGATTTGAATACGGGGAACTAACTCTTGAAGTTCCGATTGGTCGTCCAGACCAACAAACAACCAATGATATTTGGAAGTATCTTACGGGTGGGGTTATTGCAATTGTTGCAGTGGCGGTTACACTGTGGGCTCAAAAAAAATAGTTTATCTCTTCGGCTTGATAATAACAGTGGCCATTATGCTAAGTCCCTGCATATAGTGGCTACTGTTTTACATAAAGCCGGAAAGATGCGGGTTGATTCCTTGAGCTCATCCGAAAAGGCCCAAGCGACTTTCGCCAGCCATAACCGCTTTCTTGCGGCTTACTTTGGCCATAAAACAGATGCGAGCGCTGCATAAACAGCGGAGAAAAGCTCATCCATGCCCTAACTCCTGACGTTCAGCGCCTGCGGCAGTCACGAAGCGGTAGCCGCAAGGCGCTGAGCACAAAAGGGATAGGTGAGGGGAACGCGAGGGGTGAGGAAAGGGCCAATGGCCTGCAGTCCTGCGCCGTAGGCACAGGAATGGTCGGATAGCCGCATGCGCGGCCTGAGCGAAGCGAAGGTTTTTTCCCCTCCTCCTCGCAATAACCAACTATACCTTTTGGACGGTCCTCTCTCAGCGTGTTTGTCTGGTGCTGTTCAGGCGATGTCCGGGCAGGTCGGCCAGAGTTTATTGGTGGGGATGTAGTCCAGGCCGAGGTCTTGCATATCGCGGAGTTGCTGGGCGTTGTCCGCGGCGCGCAGGCAAATGCGGACGCCGTGGCCTTTGGTTTCGGCGAGCAGGTCGCGTGGCGCGGCGCTGGGATCGGGGTAGTTGTAAGAGAGGCCGCCGTTGCCCATCTCGGCGAGGCGCAGCATGTGTTCCCGCGAGCTGAAGATGTGATGGACGAAGATGCGGCGGTTCAGGCGGCGGCATTCCTCAAGGTGCGCGAAGTTGATGGCCGAAAAAACCGCGTTGTTGATCATGCCGGCCTGTTCGACCTCGGCGAGGATGTCGGCGACGATGTCTTCCTTGCATTCCAGAAAGGGCACGGCGTGGTAGCGCTGGCAGATCGCCTGGTACTCCGCGAAGGCCGGCAAGCCGAGCTCGGCAAAGCTGTAGTCGGCGACCCGGTGGCCGTCCTTGGTCTGTGGGTCGTGGCAGCAGACAAGCGCGCCATCGCGCGTGCGGCGGACGTCGGTCTCAATGGCCCAGAAGGCGCGCTCGCCGGCGGCGGTGAATGCCGCCAGGGTATTTTCCGGCGCTGCCGGCGTGAAACCGCGGTGGGCGATGAAGCGCGGTGGCTGGCAGGCGAAGAGCGTCATGATTGCACCTCGAAGCTGAAGAGATGGGCGGCGCCACTGCCGTAGGTGTGGTAGAGCGCGGCGCTGGCGTAGGTTTCCAGAGGCACGAGGCGCAGCGCGCTGCAGGTAATGTCCAGCGTGCCGCGGATGAGCCGCTGGCGATTGTCGTCCGCTTCGTGGACGGTCGTCCACGTGCCATCGGGCAACAGCGCTTCCAGACGGAATTTCTTCAGCAGGCACTGCGGGAAGCCGAAGGACGTGCCGTTATGGGAGAGCGCTCGGAACAGCGGCATGGGAATCTTCACCAAGTTGGGATTGCCGGTGATGAATTCGCGGTCGAGGTCGCTGTCGGCGATGATACGGAAGCCCGTGACCTTGACGGGCTGGCCGAACTCGTAGGTGATGGGGCTATTCAGCTTGCCGAAGAAGCCGTTGTCGATACCGGCAAAACGGCGGTCGACGCCATTGCGCAGGACGCCGGCATCGCCGGCGGGGCTGCGCAGGGCGGCGTTGCGGCTGAGTGGGGCGATGTCGCGCGCGATGTGGGGGAGGAAGCAGTCGTCGGCTAATAGCAACTGCTGGATGTCACGGATTTTTTCGCTGCCTGCCTCGCGTGGGGTCAAGCCGTGCTTGATGGCGACAGCGGCAGTGGTGCCAATGGCCTGGCCCATGACGC
>JAQWBY010000420.1 GCA_028706165.1 Lentisphaeria bacterium
AAATTCAAATCGATCAAAGGCATGATCGCGGACGGGCAGCGCTTTTTCCGCGAAGAAGTGTGGACGCAGGAGACCGCCGACCAGCCGCTTGGCCGGCGGTTTTTGTTTTCGCTGTGCCGTATTGGCATGATAGTGGCGCGTGGTTTTCAAGGCGATCATTGCAGTTTACAGGCGTCGGCTTTGACCTACATCACCTTGGTGTCGTTGGTGCCCATGGTGGCCATCATGTTGTCCTTTTCCAAGGGGCTGGGGATGCAGAAGCATCTGATGGACACGCTGGGGATTGAGAAGGTCGAGCTGGCACCCGTGCCGGACATTCCGGCCGGCGAGTCCATTGGCGAAACGGCGCTGGCGCAGCGCCCGCCCTGGGAATACCGGGTGGCGGAAGGTGCTGCGAACGGCGCGGTAGAGGTAAAGATTTCCCAACGCTTGCCGGAGCCGATGCAGAAGGCTCTGATTACCGTGTTCACCTACGTTGAGAATACCAATTTTATGGCCCTCGGTTTGGTGGGGTCGCTGCTGTTGCTATCCAGTGTGATTTTTTCGATGGCAAAGCTGGAGGACAGCCTCAACGCCATTTGGGGTGTCAACGAGGGGCGGGACTTTTTGCACAAGATCAGCGAGTATCTGGTCGTCTTGATTTTCGTCCCGATTGTGTTTCTGGTTGCCACGAGTGTCAACACGCTGTTGCTGTCCAATAAGTTTGTGTTTTATTTGCAGGAGAATCTTGGCGCGGTGGCGTGGTTGTTTGAGCGCCTGGTGCGGGTTGTCGGGGCCTGTTTTGTGCTGCTTGGTTTTGCCTGTTTTTACATTTTCATGCCGAATACGAAGGTGAAGATATTTCCGGCGTTGATGGCTGGGCTGGTTGCCGGCATTGCTTGGTTCGGGGTGCAGTGGGCATATCTGGGATTGCAGGTTGGATTGACCAAGTACAACACGATTTACGGCACCTTTGCGGCGGTGCCGTTTTTTCTGGCGTGGTTGTACGCAAATTGGAGCATCGTGCTGTTTGGTGCCGAGGTGAGCTTTGCCATCCAGAATCATCGGACCATCCACCTGGAGAAAGCGTCCGAACGGGCTAGCACCGGCGCTTGTATCTTTCTCGGCTTGGCGGTGACCTACGAGGTCTGCAAGCACTTTGCGACCGTCGGTGGTGGCTGGAATGCCAGTGAATTTGGTCGGGAGAAGTGTGTGCCGACGCGGATTCTGAGCTACGTGGTCAATATCCTGTGCAAAGCCGGTGTGCTGGCGCGGGTCGAAGGGCCGAGTGACCGCGAATATCTGTATGTTCCTGGGCGCGATACCGCCACGATCACATCGGCCGATGTGGATGAGGCGTTCCGCCGGGGCCAAGGCAGCGAGACCAAGCACTATCTGCAACTGCTGCCCGCCGAGTTGTCCAAGAAGATTCAGGCGGTGTACGGCGATTTCAGCCAGAATCTCGGTAATTTGAGTTTCGCCAAACTTATTGACAACACGCAGGCGGCTTCCACTCGGAGCTGAGTGCATGGGTGACAAGATGGCCGGCGGTCGGCGACAGCCGCAAAGGCCAACCAGATATGACGGGGTGATCGTGAGCTTGCGACTACTTTTCTTATTTCAGATACTGGTGCTGGGCTGTGTTGTCGCTGCCGACCCCATGGTGCTTTTTGTCAGCGTGGTTCCGCAGTTGGAGGCCGTACAGCGCATTGGTGGCGACGCAGTGCGCGTGGAGGCGCTGGTGCCGGCGGGGGCCAGTCCGGAATACTACCAGCCAGATGCTCGGCGACTGGTGACCTTGTCGCGGTCCCGGGCGCTGCTGTGCATCGGGGCGCCGCTGGAAAAGGCCCTGCTGCCAAAGGTCCGCAAGAATTTTCCCGGGGTAGCGGTCATTGACCTGCGCCAGGGCATGGCCTTGCGGCAGTTGACGGTTGGCGAGGTGCCCGAAGCGGAGCATGATCACGCGGATGGTCACGGTCACGATCATGGTCACGCAGCCGGCGAGCCCGATCCGCATGTCTGGCTCAGCGTCAAGAACATGATATGCCATGCTGAGAATGTGATCGCGGCCTTATGTATGTTGGATCCGGCGGGTGCCGATGGGTATCGGGCGCGTGGCCGTGCCTATAGTGACGAGTTGCGGCAGTTGGACGAACGGTTGCAGCGGCTGCTGGCGCCCCTGCGGGGAACGGCGGTGATGGTATTTCATCCCGCCTTTGGCTATTTTTTGGATGCGTATGGCCTGGAGCAGCTCACGGTTGAGCACGAGGGCAAAGAACCTGGCGCCCGCCAGTTGGCGGCGCTGCTGCGCCTGGCGCGGGCGAAGCGGGTGCGGGCGATATATGTCCAGCCGCAGTTCAATGAGCGCTCGGCGCGGAGCCTTGCCCAGTCGTTGGGCGTGCAGGTGCGGGCGTGGGACCCCCTGCCGGACCCCTATATTGCCGGTCTGGAACGCATGGCCGCCGTGCTCCGTGATGTCCAAAGCGACAGTAAATAACCGGACGCCGGGATGAATATGGATAAAACAATACCGGTCATTGAAATTCATGACGTGTGTTTCGCTTACGACAGCGAAGAAGTGCTGCATAATATCAACCTGCGGGTGCAGGCGGGTGTTTTCGCGGTGGTGGTGGGCCCCAATGGCGGAGGCAAGACCACGCTGCTCCGGCTCATTTTGGGCTTGCTCGCGCCGCGCTTCGGCAGCATTACCGTCTTTGGTCGCAGTCCGGCGGCGGCGCGACGGTTGGTGGGTTACGTACCACAGGCGTTGCATGTCGATGCGCAATTCCCGGCGACGGTCTTGGACGTGGTGCTTATGGGGCGGGTTGAGCGGCACCGTTTTGGGCCCTACCGACGCGCTGACCGCGAGGCGGCGCAAGCAGCGCTGGCGCATGTCGGGCTGGATAGCTATGGCGGCCGGTCGTTCTCGGCCTTATCGGGAGGCGAGCGGCAGCGGGTGCTGATTGCCCAGGCACTGGCTTCCGAGCCAGCGCTGCTGCTGTTGGACGAGCCTGGCGCGAATCTTGATCCTGAAAGTCGCCACCGCCTCTACAGTTTGCTGCGGGACCTCAATCACCGCCTGACGATTGTGCTGGTATCGCACAATCTGAAGATTGTCGAGGCCTATGCCAGCCACGTGATCTGCGTGAATCGAACGGCGGCCATGCATTGCCTGGACGAGTTGCAGACCAGCGCGCTGGCGGATGGCGAATGGCTGCGGCTGGAACACGAAGCCTGTCCGGTTGACAGTGCGGGCGTTTCCTGTTTGACGCCCCATCTTGGTGAACACCGGGAATCCTAATGCGCAGGCATTGACGGAGGACGATGGACGGATCTTTTTGGCAAGACTTGGCGGCGGCGGCGTTTCTCCGTCGTGCCGTGCTGGGCATGGCGTTGACGGCGGTGATCTGCGGCGTGATCGGCAGTTATGTGCTGGCGC
>JAQWBY010000421.1 GCA_028706165.1 Lentisphaeria bacterium
TGGCTGGACGACGCCATGGCCGAGATGGACGTGGTGCTGGTGCGTTGTGCCCGCCATGGCATCAAAGTGGCCATCGACTTGCACACGGGCCCCGGGACGATCCGCACGGCCGAGGCGAGCAATATCCTGGTGAATAGCGAGGAGAATATGGCGACACTGGAGGCTGCGTGGCGCAAGCTGGCCAGCCATTATCGTGGTAACGCCCTTATCTACGGCTACGATTTGCTCAACGAGCCTAAAGTCGGCAATTACATGCAGGGGGCTGAGAATCCCTGGCAAGTGATCACGGAACGGCTGGTCGCCGTTATTCGCGCCATTGATCCGACGACGCCGATCATCACCGAGCCCAGCTTCCGTACCTTCAAGCCCGTGAACGACTCTCACATCATCTACAGCCCGCATTTCTACTCGCCCCACAGCTTCACCCATCAAGGCGTCGGCGACCGCAAGGTCCGTTGGTCCTACCCCGGCTGGATTGACGGCGTGTACTGGGACAAGGAACAGCTCCGCCTGAGCATGGCCGAGGTCATCAATTTCCAACGCCAGCACAATGTGCCCATCTTCGTGGGCGAATTCAGCGCCATCAACTGGGGCAAGGGCGCCGACAAGTACCTGCAGGACTCAATCGAACTCTACGAGGAGTACGGCTGGGACTGGACATACCACGCTTTCCGCGAATGGGATGCTTGGAGTATCGAACACGATGGCTACGAATTCCAGAAAGTGCGCCCGTCCGACGATAACCCGCGCAAACAGGTGCTCCTCAAAGCACTCGAAAAAAACGCCGGTAAGCCATGACCACCATAGCCCGCAATACAACGGCGCCCCGATCTTCTTTTCATTTGTAATCGGTTAGCCATTGATATTGGCTGCACGACAGGCCCCCTCCGACGCGGTGAGACGGGACGTGCCTAACCAATGTGGCGCCCTCCAGGCGCAATTCCAAGTTGTTGTCACACCTCTGGTTGCGGCGCCCTCTAGGCGCCTCACCAGGAATTATGCATGGTACGGCCCTTCGGGCCGAACTTGGGCGATCTGTCTGATCGACTGTCTTTTATCGCGGACGGATCGGTCGGATCGGACGGATCGGACGGATCTTCTTTCTTGTTATCGCGGACGGATCGGACGGATCGGACGGATCCGATTTCTGATCTGTCTGATCTGTCTGATCTGTCTGATCTGTCTGATCTGTCTGATCTGTCTGATCTGTCTGATCTGTCTGATCTGTCTGATCTGTCTGATCTGTCTGATCTGTCTGATCGGTCTGATCGGTCTGATCGGTCTGATCGGTCTGATCGGTCTGATCCGGCTGCGAAAACCTGCCGAAAACGTTGTTCCCAGAAGTCCCTAGAGTCGGTCAACCAGTCCCCTGAGTTCAAAGCGTCATTCCCCACGGTCCCGAAAGTCCCCACAGTCCCGGCCATGAGACGTGAGACGTGAGACGTGAGTCCTCGCCCCAGCGCCCCGCTGCCAATCAGTCCCACTGGTCCCTGGCGTCCCCTGAGGCCGGTCATTCACAATGGGTGACCGATTGCTTCGTTTTTGGCGAAAAGTCTGTCAAGTGATTGAAAATCATCATTGCGCCACTAAATTATAATTTCCCTTTTTGTAACGAACGCATCGTCGTCAGGAGGATTCATTTATGAATGAAGAATATCTGGCCCGCGCCAGAGAAAAAGTGTCGGATATCCGTATCTTCATCAACGGCGTATCGAAGCGTGCGGCGCAGCTGGCCAAGGGCGCGCGTCGGTTGGTTCCCTCGCCGCCCAACGACGAGCGTTCGCACTTGGATATAGCGCTGTTGGAAGTTGCCGAGGGCAAGGTGGTTATCACCGCTGGTGATGATGCCGATACTGGCAAGTAAGCGAAAAATACTAGCGTCGGCCGTACTTTTCGGCTGGCAAAAAAATACGGTTTTCGGCCGCAGGTCGAAAGCCGTATTTGTAAGGGCCGTCGGCGCGCTGAGGTGCTGTTTGCGGTCAGACGGTGAAGATTGTCATAGGAGCGCGCTGGTCATGGCGAATGTGTATGTGTTTCTCGGACCTCCCGGAGCAGGCAAGGGTACTCTCGGCGAATTGTTTTGCCGGGACAGCGGGGCGATCCATGTCTCGACCGGCCAGTTGCTGCGGGACGAGATGGCGCAGGGTAGCGACTTGGGGCGGCAGGTGAAGGATCTCATCGCCCGTGGCGCTCTGGTTTCTGATGATATCGTTGCCGCCATGGTGGCCAAACGCTTGGCGCAGCCTGACATCAAGGCCAATGGTGTGCTGCTGGACGGCTTTCCGCGCACGGTGCCACAGGCGGAAATGCTCAGCACCATCCTGGCCAAGAGCGGCGATGTCATGGCTGCCGTATTGCTGATTGAGGCTGACGACGCCATGCTCATGGGCCGCCTTACCTCACGCCGCTTGTGCCCGAATAAGCAGTGCGAAGCCATCTTCAATGTCCAGACCAACCCGCCCCGCCAAGCAGGCATCTGCGACCGCTGCGGAACGGCTCTCATTCAGCGTTCCGACGACAGCGAGGAAACCGCCCGCGGCCGCTTGAAAGTCTACGACGAGCAGACCAAACCCCTAGTGGACTACTACCAGGGCAAAGGCCAACTCGTGCGCATGCACAGCGACGACGTCGCCGTCGAAGTCAATTACGGCCGGCTGAAGGCCGCCCTGAAACGATAATCCATTTGGACAGTAGGATATGACCAGGGGAAAAATTACCATCTATCAGCCGGAGGAAATCGTCGGCGTTCGGGCTGCGGCCCAAGCGTCGGCCATGGTGCTTAAGCGCCTTTGCGACGCGGTGACACCGGGCATGACGACGGCGGATGTGGACCACCTGGCCGAAGAATTTATCCGCGATACTGGTGGGAAGAGCGCGTTTCTTGGTTATCAGGGCTATCCCGGACAGATTTGCGTGTCCATCAATGACGAAGTTGTGCACGGCATCGGCCGTGCCGATCGCGTCATCGCCCCGGGCGACATCGTCAGTTTGGACGTTGGCGTGACCCTGGGTGGCTACGTCGGCGACAACGCCCGCAGCATCTGCGTCGGCCAAGACGCCACCGGCGTCGCAGCGGACTTGCTGCACGTGACGGAGGAGGCGTTGGCCGCGGGCATTGAGCAAGCCCGTGATGGTAATTGCGTCAATGACATCGGCCGAGCCGTCGAACAGGTCGCCAAGCGCGCCGGTTTCAGCGTCGTGCGCGATATGGTCGGCCACGGCTGCGGCCGGCACATGCACGAGCCGCCGGAAGTGCCGAACTATCGGCTGCCGGGGCACAGCCCGACCCTGCGGGCGGGAATGATCCTGGCCATTGAGCCGATGGTCAATGTCGGCACCTGGCGGATCACCATCGACCGCCGCGACGGCTGGACGGTGCGCAGCGCCGATGCGTCCTTGTCTGCCCATTTTGAACA
>JAQWBY010000422.1 GCA_028706165.1 Lentisphaeria bacterium
AATTGCCGTTTGCCGTATGCGCGGCTGCGCTGCGGCTGCTGCGGCATGGCGATATCGCCACGGCGCTGGGCGGGGGGACTGAGGGGCGAAATGCGTGAGAAGTTCACGCTGTTTCCCGAGCGTTTTGAGTGCTACCGGCAGTTCCCCAATTTGGTGGTGCTGTCGCAGTTCATGCGTGACAATCTCGTCGCCAACGGCTTTGCGCCGGAGCGCATAGCGTTAATACCGCCGCACATACCCGTCGCGGAGCCAGCGCCGGCGCGGTTGGCGGTGACTGCAGCTGGCGGGCCGCCGCGGATTCTCTTCATTGGGCAGCTGATACGCGGCAAGGGCGCCGACATGTTGTTGCGGCTGTTGCCGCTGCTGCGGCAGCCATATCGGGTGGAGATTGTGGGTGACGGCAAGGATCGCGCGATGCTGGTGGCGCTGGCGGCGTCATTGGGCGTTGCGGACCGGGTAGAGTTCAGTGGCTGGTGTCTGAAGCCCGAGGAGAAGATGGCCACGGCCGATCTGGCGGTGTTGCCTTTTCGCTGGCAGGAGCCCTTTGGGCTGGTGGTAGCCGAATGCGCGGCAGCGGGCTTGCCGGTGGCGGCGTTTGCGCTAGGTGGCGTGGGCGAATCGCTGATTCACGGCGAAACAGGCCTGCTGGCGACGCCGGGCGATCTCGCCGAGTTGGCCCTGCATTGCGACCGCCTGCTGGGCGATGCGGCGCTGCGGCAGCAGATGGGCCAGCGCGGCCGCGAATTGATCAGAACGAAGTTCTGCCGGGAGCGGGTTCTGGCCGGCTACGACACGCTGCTGACACGCATCGCCCCGGCGGCCGGCGCGCAGCCAGGCGAGTCATGATGGACGACCGAAAACATCGGCAAAGACATTTGGGGTGATATGGCGCGACGCGTCTGCGAGTACATACTGTGTCTGCTGGCGACGCTGTGCTGGCTGCTGCCGCTTGCCTTGCTGGTCCTGTTGGTTCAGTGTTGCCGCCGGCGTCCCTGGCTGGAGCACGAGCGGGTCGTGGCAAATTTGTCTGGCGGTGAGATGACGGTGTGGTATCTGTCGTCGTCGTGGCCGTTGGTACGCTGGTCGCCCTTGCTGCTGTGGGTGCTGGCGGGGAAGATATCGCTATGTGGGTGGGGGCTGCGCAAGCCGGGCGAGGCGCTGCCAGCGATTGCGAGCGGTGCGGTACCGCGACCGGCGATCTTCAGCCCGTGGCTGCTGCATCAGTCGACGCGCATGGGCATCGCTGACCGCGAAAGCGTCGAAGCCGCATTTTGCGCATCGCAGAGTTTGCGTGGGGACCTGAGTCTGCTTTTGCGGAGTTTATTCGCGCTGTTGTTTTTCTCACCGCTGGTAGCGCCGCAGCTGTCGGAGCGCCTGGAGTTATTCGGCATACCTTTCGCCAATAGCACGTTGGCGGGAGCCACGGCGGCAATTGTGGGGGCGGCCGCCAGCGGCGCTCGCGAACTGCGGACGGTGTTTTTTGTTAATCCGCACTGTTTCAACCTCGCCAATGCGCGGGATGATTACCGCGCGGCGCTGCTGCAGGCGGACTGCATTTATCCCGACGGCAGCGGCGTGGTGCTGGGTTGCCGCATGCTGAACACGCCGCTGAAGGAGAATGTCAACGGCACGGATTTATTTCCGCGCTTGTGCCGGGCGGCGCAGGAACAGGGCCGCTCGCTGTATCTACTTGGCGGCAAGCCCGGTATTGCCGAACGCGTTGAAGAACGCATGACGGGGGAATTTCCCCGCCTGAAGATAGTGGGTACGCAGCACGGTTATTTCAATTTTGAGGAGGACAGCGCTCGGGTGATTGCCGCGGTCAATGCCGCGCAGCCTGACATCCTGCTGGTGGCCTTCGGGGTGCCCTTGCAGGAGTTGTGGCTGATTGAGTACCGCGATGAGTTGCGCGTGCCGGTGCGGCTCGCCGTCGGCGGCCTCTTCGACTTTTATTCCGGGGCGATTCGTCGGGCGCCCTTGTGGTTGCGAGAGATGGGCTTGGAGTGGGTTTTCCGGCTGATGCTGGAGCCTCGGCGGATGTTTCGCCGCTACGTCATCGGCAATCCCAAATTCCTGCTGGCGGTGTGGCGCTATGGGCGTCGGCTAGAGCGGTCGGGGGGCAATGCGGCGGACTAATGGCGCTTATTTGAAGAATGACCGGATGCCGGTGAAGAGCATTTCGGCGGCCATAGCCGAGAGGAAGAGCCCGGTGAGTTTGCTGATGATGGTGATGCCGCGGAGGCGCAGGACGCGTTCCAGGAAGGACCCCAGCAGCAGGATTCCTGTCAGCCCGGCGATGGCGGCGATGAGCGACGCCGTGGTGATCAGCCGGAGATTTACGTCGGTGGTCTGCGCGCCAATGACGAGCAGCGCGCCAGTGGTGCCGGGGCCGACGGTGATGGGTATGGCCAGCGGCACCACCGCGATGTCACTGGACTCAATGGGGCGGGGTTTGCTGCTCTGGTGATCGCCCTGGACCAGGCCGACAGCCGTCAGGAACAGCAGTGCGCCGCCGCCGATGCGGAAGGCATCGACCGTGATGCCGAAGACGTGGAAGATCCAGTTCCCGAAGTAGAAGAGGATGATGCTAGCCGCGAAGGACGCCACGCCGATGCGGATGGCCAGGCGCCGCCGGTCGCTCTCAGGCCAGCCGAGGGTCATGGACAGGAACATCGACAGGACAAAGAAGGGCGTGAGCAACACGGTGAACTGCAGCCAAGTCGTGAAAAAGGCGGCCATGGTCATGCCTCCGAAGATGCCGGGGCGGCGCTAGTGGTTTTTTTTTGCGGGGCTGGCGACGCGGTGCAGGGCGAGGAAGAACCCGGCGCCGAGGAGAGCGCCGAGGGTGTCGGCGAGCATGTCCTTCTGCGCGTCCCAGACATCGCCCTGGGAGCCGAGAAAGGCCGCGCCGACTTCGCCGCCGTCCATGGCGGCATACAGCCACTCGATGATTTCCCAGGCGGCGGCCATGGCCATGATGGCGGCCAGGCCGACGGTAGCGGCCAGCAGCGGCGTGCGCAGCCAGTCTTTGCGGTAGACGAATTCGGCGAAGAGGAAGGCATTGATGCCGATGACGAAATGGGCGACGCGGTCGTAGTGATTGCGCTCAAAGTCGAAGACGTTGCTGACCCAGTCGAAAGGCACTTTCTCAAAAGTGTAATGGGCGCCGATGCTGTGCATGATCAGCCACAACGAGACGATGGCGTAGCTGATGTTGGAAAAACGGAACCAGCGACTGCTGACCAGCAGCAGCGCGCTGATCGCCAGCACCGACGCCATCTCTACCCACCACACCGCCCGGTCGGTTGGATTGACTGCCGACCAGGCATAGACGGCCACAAGCAGCAGGATATTGCCGTAACGCCAATTACGAGAAAAAGCACTCGTTGATGAGGTC
>JAQWBY010000423.1 GCA_028706165.1 Lentisphaeria bacterium
CCACTATTTCCTGCGCTGGACCGGTGCCAAGGTGGTGCAGGATTTCCGCGTGGCCATGTTCCGCCACCTGCAATCCCAGGGGCTTCACTTTTTCGGGCGGACCGACGTCGGGCAGTTGATGAGCCGCTGCACCAGCGACCCTCAGCAGGTGGACCATGTGATCTCGCACACGTTGGCGGACCTCTGCCGCGCGCCGTTTGAAATTATTGTGTCGGTCGGGTATGTGATCTATTTCGCCATCAAGAATAACATGCTGGAAACCCTGGTGTTGGTGCTGTTCGGCTTTCCGCTGATCTTGCTGCCGATGGCGCTCTTGGGCTCGCTGGTGCGCCGCTGGTCGCGCAAGGCCTTGCACCGCATCTCGTTCATCTCATCGAAGATCCATGAGAATCTGACCTGCATCCGCGTGGTGAAGGCTTACCACACCGAAGACTACGAGATCGATAAGTACCGGCAGGTCAACCAATACTATGTGAAGAGCGTGCTGCGCGCGCTGCGGATTGAGCTGCTGATCACGCCGGCGGTGGAGTGCGTGGGCATCTTTCTGATCTTCATGTTTGTGATCTACTGTTTCTTCCGCAAGATCGCGATTCATGAGATCGTGCCGCTGCTCGTGCCGTTCCTGGTGGCCTACCGGCCCATGAAACAGCTCGGCAAGGTGCAGGCCCAGATCGAGCGGGGACGCGCGGCGCTGGCCCGCATGTATTCACTGATGGACACGGATTTCAGCCTGCCGCAGGCTGCGGTGCCGGTGCGCAAGGCGAGCTTTGACGACCGCGTGCGCTTTGACCACGTCGATTTCCGTTACGGCGAAGGGCCGGAGCTGACGATCAAGGACGCCTCGTTCGAAATCCCGCGCGGGTCTGTGGTCGCCGTGGTCGGCGGCACTGGATCGGGCAAGACCACACTCGCCAATTTGCTGGCCCGCTTTTACGATCCGGTTGCGGGCGAGGTGACCATGGACGGCGTCGATCTGCGCCAGATGGATGTCGGCGATGTGCGCCGGTTGATCGGCGTCGTGACCCAAGAGACGGTGTTGTTTAACGACACGATCGCGGCCAACATCGCTTACGGCACGCCCGAGGCCACGCGCGAGCAGGTCGTCGCAGCCGCCAAACTCGCGAATGCGCATGACTTCATCGTGACGCAGCCCGAAGGCTATGACCGCGTGGCGGGCGAGAAGGGATTCGCGCTGAGCGGCGGCGAACGGCAGCGCGTGGCGATCGCGCGCGCGATCCTCAAAAATCCACCGATCCTGATTCTGGATGAAGCGACCAGTGCGCTGGACACGGTGACCGAGCGTCTGGTGCAGGATGCGATCAACACGCTGATGGCGAACCGCACGACCTTCGCGATCGCGCACCGGCTGAGCACGATCCGCAACGCCGATCTGATCTTGGTGCTGGACAAGGGCGTCATCATTGAGCGCGGGACACATGAACAGCTCTACACGGCATCCGGGGCGTACCGGAAACTGTGCGATATGCAGATGTTGGCGTAATGCGCGCCTGTCTGCGTGGGGATGCAGGCAGGCGCGTTTCATGGTCGTGCCGCATGAGTAGTCGCCGGGCGAGGGGGGATGAACGTTCACGTGCGGCGGAAGGAGGAGATATGGGGAAGCACAAGGCGGATCTTGAGTCGCGCATCGTCAAGGCGGGCGTCTTCGTCCTGATCGCCCACGTCTTATTCAAGCTGGCGGGGCTGATCCAGGCGAAAGTCATGGGGCACTACCTGCCGCAGGCGACGTTTGACGTCGTCTATGCCTTTGCCTTTGAAAACTGTATCTTCATGCTGTTCCTGATCGGCGAGGAGGTGCTGGGGCCGGCGTTTCTGCCGGTCTTCATGCGCGAACTGGACATCGAGTCTGAAAAAAGCGCCTGGTCATTCGCCAATACGGTCTTAACCTTGCAGGCCATCCTGCTCGTGGCCGTGGCGTGCGTGCTCTGTCTCGCGCCGTCTCTGGCCGTCAACCTGCTGACGCATTGGGGACCGGACGCCGCGCCGGAGAAATATGCGCTGGCGACGCAAAGTGTCCGGACGCTCGGGCCGGCCGTGATCGGCTTGTCGCTGGGGTCGACGACCTATGTGCTGCTCAATGGCTACAAGCGTTTCTTTCTGGCGGCCTTCGGCGACGCCGTGTGGAAGTTTGCGGTGGTGTTTTTCCTGATCACCGGCGCCGTGCTTGCTCACGATAACGCGCAGATGCTGATGTGGGGACTTGTGGCAGGGTCGCTGTGCAAGGTCGGCACGCACCTCTTTGGCCTGCGTGACAAGTTGCGGCAGTTTCGTCCCGAGTTCGCTTTCTCGCATCCGGCTTTCAAGCGTTTCTGCTGGCTGGCGCTGCCGCTGCTGGCCGGCATCCTGATGGCCAAGGTCCGTGACGAGGTGAATAACGTTTATCTGTTGAGCGCCTTGGATCAATCCGGGCTGATGCAGGCCAACTCGATGGGGCGCAAGCTGCAGAGCACGTTGCTCTTCCTAATCCCGTATACGCTGTCAATCGCGGCTTTCCCCTTTTTCTGCGAGTTGGTTGACAAAAACGACCATCAAAAACTCGGCGAGTTGGTCACGCGCTTCGGGCGCATGCTGCTTTCGGTGTTCGCTCCGTTCTCCCTGTTCGTCGCGGTGGCCGCTGTGCCGTTCACGTCGCTGATCTTCAAGGGCGGGCACTTCGACGCGGTGGCGGTGCAGCGGACGGCAGTCTCGCTCGCCTGCTATACCTTCGTGCTTCCGGCTGCGGCAATCGAGGCGCTGGTGATGCAGGCCTTTTTCGCGAATCGCCGGATGCTGGCGGTTACGCTCATCGGCATCCTCTTCTCTTCGCTCAGCATCCTGATCAGTTGGGTGGGCCTCCAGGTGAGCGGCGGACGCGAGTTGCTGCTGCTCGCGTTCATCGCGGGCGGGTTTACGCTTTCGCGCGCGTTCAAATGTGTCACGCTGGTCGAAATGCTCAAAAAGAACGCGCCGGTTTTTCCCTTTGGCCAGACAGCGGCCTTCATGTTCCGTGTGGGGCTGGCTGCAGGCTTGGCCTCCGGGGCGAGCTGGCTGCTGCTGGAGCGGGTGTCAATGATCGCCGACTTGCACGGGCGGATGGGCGACCTGATCAAACTGGCGGTCGCGGGGGCGGCGTTCGGCTTGGTCTATCTCTCCGCCGCCTATGCGCTGCGCATCGGTGAAGTTCGCGAGTTGTTCGCTCTGGCTTGGGCCAAAGTCCGCAAACAGGCTTGAGGCGCGCGACAGGGTGTACTAAACTACTCTGACACGTAAACCAGAACAGTCTGCGCGAGAATCCGCGGACATAACCTTTTGAGGAGTTGAACACATGGGTATGCTCGACCAAGTCAAGCAGGCGATGCAGATGCGCAAGGAGGCCAAGCGCATTCAGTCGGA
>JAQWBY010000424.1 GCA_028706165.1 Lentisphaeria bacterium
CTCTTGTTTTTAGCTGGTATTATGGCATATTACTAAATGACAAAGGAGCGGCGATGCTGAAATTTGAGAAAAACACGTGCCAAGAGGAAGCCGAGGTATTCAAGGCCCTTGGGCATCCCACGCGACTATGGATCGTCAAACAGCTGGCCGACGGTCAAGAACACTGTGTGTGTGAGTTTGTTGACGCCATTGGCGTCCAATTTGCCACGATCAGCCAGCATTTGACCATCCTCAGGCAGGCCGGCATCGTGGAGAGCGACAAGCGCGGACAGTCGGTCTTCTACCGCTTGCGTTGCCCCTGTATTCTCGACGTGGTAACCTGCATTCAAAACCGCAAGTAATATTTTTTTTGTCATATATTTAGGCATTAAACTAAATACGGGAGACCCTAACGATGTGGAAAACCCAATGGCGTTGGCTGCTTGGTTTGACGAGTGTGTTTGCGCTCTGCTACTGGCTGCCTGTCGGCACGGCTCGGTTCAACAATGCCGTGTTGGAGTCACTGGAACTGGTGAAATGGTACGCCCAAGAACATGTGCTGCTCTGCCTGATCCCAGCCCTGTTCATAGCTGGGGCAATCGGCGTCTTCGTGAGTCAGGGCGCAGTCATGAAATATCTGGGCCCGACGGCAAAGAAAACTCTCGCCTATGCGGTTGCGTCGGTTTCCGGGTCCATTCTGGCGGTCTGCTCCTGCACCATTCTGCCGTTGTTTGCGGGAATCTACAAGCGGGGGGCCGGGCTTGGGCCAGCGGCGGCGTTTCTCTATTCCGGCCCGGCGATCAACATCATGGCGATCACCTTGACAGCACGGGTGCTTGGCGTTGAAATCGGCGTCGCCCGGGCGTTCGGTGCCATCGGCATGAGCATTCTTATCGGCATCGGCATGCATTGGCTGTTTCGGAAGGAAGAACAAGCCAAAGCCGCCGCCGCCGGCAACGATGCGACACTGGAAGAGGTGCGGCCGCTGTGGCAAAACGTGCTTTATTTCGGCAGCATGGCGGCGATCCTCGTTTTTGCCAATTGGGGCAAACCCGCTGGCAGCAGCGGTATCTGGGCGGCTATCTGGAACATCAAGTGGTATTTGACTGGCGCTGCGGCAATGCTGCTTGGCGTCATGCTGGTTCGCTATTTTGCCATGCCCTTATGGCAGGTGCTGACAACGGCGTGTCCTGTGGCGCTCCTGGCCTTGGGCTTCCCCAACTATCCGATACTGGCATTCACGGCGGGCTTTCTGGGATTGGGATTTTTCACCAGCACGTCAAAAAACAGTGACCTCAATGGCTGGTTCGCAGCAAGCTGGGATTTTGCGAAAAAAATCATGCCGCTGTTGTTGTTCGGCGTGCTGATTGCCGGGCTCTTGTTGGGGCGAGTTGGCCACGAGGGGCTGATTCCAAGCGACTACGTGGCGAAGGCCGTCGGCGGCAACTCTCTGCTGGCCAATTTCTTCGCCTCCTTTGCCGGCGCGTTTATGTATTTTGCCACGCTGACGGAAGTACCGATCCTCGAAGGCTTGCTGGGAGCGGGCATGGGTAAAGGTCCGGCGCTGGCCCTGCTCTTGGCAGGACCGGCCCTGTCGCTGCCTTCAATGCTGGTCATTAATCAGGTGCTCGGACTGCAGAAGACGGCGGCTTTTGTGGCCCTCGTCGTTCTCTTTTCCACCATCGGCGGATATGTTTTCGGAATGCTGTAATACCGAACGCCATGCGGCAGTATAGGCGAACCAGCAATAACCCTCGTTGTCGAACTCATTCGGTCCACACAAGCCACCAAACTAGGAGACCCCGATGCTGAAGATCCAAATTTATGGAAGCGGCTGTGACAAGTGCAAACAACTCGCAGCCAATGTGGATGCCGCGGCAAAAAAGCTCGGCCTTGAATTCGAACTGGAGAAAGTTACTGACATCAATGCCATTACCGATGCCGGAATTATGATGACCCCGGCCCTTGGCATCAACGGCAAGGTGCTCTGCACCGGCAAGCTATTAAGCCCCGATGAAGCGGAAAAATATCTGCTTGCAGCAGGCAGCTCTGTCGCCAGCGCCGGCGAAACCGACAAGCAGAAGGGCCAACAGGAAGGCGGCGCCAAAGCCGGTGCCTGCTGCTGTGACAGCGCCCCAAAACCGCAAGAACCGTCCTGTGGCTGCGGTTGTGGCTGCGGCAGCGGCAGCGGCGGCAAAAAAGTACTGACCGCGGTCCTGCTGCTCTTCGTTCTGTTAAGCGTGGCCATGATGGTGATCCGCGAGTCCAGAGGAAAAGCAGCAGCGGCTTCCGATACTAACACAGCGCAAACCGCGGCGGCAATCCCGGTGAACAAAGATATCTTGACCGTCTATTACTTTCATGGCAATATGCGCTGTATGACCTGCAATAAATTCGAGAAACTGACTATTGAAACGCTCCAAAAACGTTTTGCCGACCAGCTCGCCAATGGCGATATGGCCCTGAAGATCATCAACACGGACGTGGCGGAAAACGAGCACTTCGTCAAGGATTTCCAGCTGACCACCAAAAGCGTGGTTCTGCAAAAAGGCGACCAAGTCAAGAATCTCGAGGAAATCTGGACGATCATCCGGCAGTCCGACGACGAGTTCATGGCGTACCTTGAAAGAGAAATCAAAGGCATGGCGGAGGCGCAATGAACGATATGCTGCTTGCGCTTGCCACAGCGGCATGGCTCGGTTTCCTGTGCGCCATCAGCCCGTGCCCGTTGGCAGCCAACATCGCCGCGATCAGCTTCGTTTCGCGTAAGGTGGGCAAGGTCGCCGTCGTTTTAAGCGCGGGCCTTCTCTATACGCTGGGGCGGACTTTGACCTATGCGGTGCTGGGCATGCTGCTGGTCAGTGGCTTGACTGCCGCCCCAGAATTGTCGCATGTGCTGCAAAAATACATGAATCTACTGATGGGGCCGCTGCTCATTGTCGTGGCGATGATCCTGCTGAATTTGCTGAACCTGCGCCTGCCGTCCGGCTCCGGCCTTGGCGATGTCATGCGCAAGAAGGCAGAGCAGCTCGGAGTCCTGGGCGCATTTGGACTCGGCGTGATTTTCGCCCTGAGTTTCTGTCCGACCTCAGCAGCGCTGTTCTTCGGCAGCCTCCTGCCCCTGGCGATCAAGATGGAGTCGGGGCTTGTCTTGCCCGGCGTTTTCGGCATAGCAACCGGACTGCCCGTCCTTGTCTTCGCCTTTCTGCTGGCCTTCAGCGCCAATCACGTCGCCAAGGCCTACAACAAAATTGCCCAATTCGAAGTCTGGGCGCAGCGCCTCACCGGCGTGATTTTTCTCCTGGTCGGCATGGGCATGACCCTCACCATCACCCTGGGCGTGAAAGTGTGGTGAAGTGAATTGCTTGGATTCGCCCCCTGCAGTCACTGTGACTGCAGGG
>JAQWBY010000425.1 GCA_028706165.1 Lentisphaeria bacterium
GTCATCACCAACGCGCGTGCGGATATCCTCAATACTCCGGGCGATGAAGGACGCCATGGTCCAGGCGCCGCTGCAGCCGCAGATATTCAGGCAGAAATTGGCGATGATCTGGCTGCCGCACTCGCTGTGGACAACTTCCGGGTGGAATTGAATGCCGTAGATGTCCTTGTCGCCGATCTGTGCGGCGGCGTATTCGGTATTATGGGTGCGGGCGAGCACCCGGCTGCCGTCGGGCAGCGCGGAGACTTTGTCGCCGTGGCTCATCCACACGCGCAGGCCCGCCTTGACGCCCGCAAAGAGCCGGCCCGGCTCGACCACGGTCATATCCGCGCGACCGTACTCACGGGCAGTGCCGGGAATAACCTTGCCGCCGAGGGTCTGGACCATCAGTTGCATGCCGTAGCAGATGCCCAGCACCGGTATGCCCAGCTCAAGAATCGCCGGATCAAGCTGCGGCGCGCCGTCCTCATAGACACTGGCCGGACCGCCGGACAGGATGATGCCCGCCGGTGCCTCATCGCGCAGCTGTGCCGCCGTGGTCGCAAAGGGTATCACTTTGCTGTACACATGGCACTCGCGCACCCGCCGCGCGATCAGCTGGCTGTATTGAGAACCGTAGTCCAATACGACGATCGTCTCGTTCTGCAAAGCCATTGTCGTCCTTTCACCCTGTCGTCAGTCCTAGCCGCCGAGACGTCATTTGCGCGCCGCAGTCGGAAAAGTCAATAATTTACTCCATGGCCGCCACCAGCGCCGGCCACCAACGGGCTTTTTTTGCACCCGAACAGAAAAACGTGGCGCTCGCCAAGCGAAACCCTATGTTGTTGCCATAACCGGGGTTGCGGCGCCATTCGGGCGCCTCAACCCCGGGTTATGCATGGTACGGCCCTCCTGGCCGAACAGGGCCAATCAGCCGGCCACGCCGTCCACGCCGTCCACGCCGACCCCTACGTCCCCTACGTCCCCTACGTCCCCTACGTCCCCTACGTCCTCTACGTCCACGAAGCGCAGCAGTCTTCAGATCATGGGCCGTTCGCGGCCGAAGAGATGCCGGTGGTATTCCTGCAGGCTACAGACCGTCATGCGGCCGGCGTCGATGCTTGAATTGGTGAGGCCCTCCAGGGCCACAGTAAATGCCGACAGCGTGGTGGTGATGGGCGTGCCGGCGGCGACGGCGCCGGAGCGCATGCGTATCTCGTCAACCATAGCGGCCGCGCCGGTCTCCGGCGTGTTGACAATCCAGTTCACGCGTTTTTCACTCAGCAGATCAAGCAGATTGGGCCGGCCCTCGCTGATGCGGAAAACGGCTTCGCACTGGATGCCGGCGTTGTAGAGCATGGTCGCCGTGCCGCGCGTTGCGTAGATGGTGTAGCCGAGCTTCACGAGCTCGCGAATCACCGGCAGCGCCGGCGCTTTGTCGAGGTCGCGCAACGACACGAAGACACCGCCGCCCGCAGGCAGCGCATTACCAGCAGCCTCTTGGCTCTTCATGTAGGCCGCGCCCACGCTGTAGTCAATGCCCATCACCTCGCCCGTGGACTTCATCTCCGGCGACAACACGATGTCCACGCCGGGGAATTTCACGAAGGGGAACACGGCTTCCTTGAAGGTCGTGTAGGGTATCTGCACTTCTTTGGTGAAACGCAGGTCTTTGAGCTTTTTACCGACCATGCACAGCGACGCCAGCTTGGCCAGCGGCACGCCGATCGACTTGCTCGCGAAGGGCACTGTCCGCGACGCCCGTGGATTGACTTCGAGGATGTACACCTCGCCGTCCTGAACCGCATACTGGATATTGATCAGCCCGCGGACGTGCAACTCCCGCGCCAGATCGTGGGAGTGCCGCCGCACCCGCTCAATGATCGCCGGCGACAGACTCCGCGGCGGGATCGAACAAGCCGAATCACCAGAGTGAATGCCCGCCAGCTCGACGTGCTCCATAATCGCCCCCAGCACCGTCGTCGTGCCATCCGAAATGCAGTCCACGTCCAGCTCAACGGCGTTCTCCAGAAAATGATCCACCAGGATCGGTCGGCCCTCGGAGACCGCCTCGGCCTCGGCCATGTAGCGGCGCAGGTACTTCTCGTTGTAGACGATGACCATCGCCCGCCCGCCAAGCACGAAAGACGGCCGCACCAGTACCGGGTAGCCAATGCGCGCGGCAATCGCCACCGCCTCGTCGGTATTGCGCGCGATGCCGCTGGGCGGCTGCGTGATCTTCAGGCGATCTGCCAGCTGCTTGAAAAAATCGCGGTCCTCGGCAGCGTCAATGTCTTCCGGACTAGTGCCAATGACCGTCGCGCCGGCCGCCTGCAGGCCCTTGGCCAGATTCAGCGGCGTCTGCCCGCCGAACTGCACGATCACGCCCGCGCATTGCTCGCGTTCGTAGATATTGAGCACGTCCTCCAGCGTCAACGGCTCAAAGTACAGCTTGTCGCTGGTGTCGTAGTCGGTCGAGACCGTTTCGGGATTGCTGTTGACCATGATGGTCTCGTAGCCGTGGGCGCGCAAGGCGAATGCCGCATGGCAGCAGCAGTAGTCGAACTCCAGGCCCTGGCCAATGCGGTTTGGCCCGCCGCCGAGAATCATGATGCGCGGCTTGCCCTGCGAGTCCTTGATGGGCTCGTCAGCCTCGCCGTAGGTCGAGTAGTAATACGGCGTCGGTGCGGTGAATTCACCGGCGCAGGTATCAACCGTGCCGTACACCGGCAGAATGCCCAAGTCCTTGCGCCGCTGCCGCACAGCCTGCTCCGTGCTACCCAACAGACAGGACAGCTGCCGGTCGGAATAACCCAGGTGCTTCGCCCGCAAGAGCTGCGCCGGGTCGTCCGTGAACTCGCTCTCGAAGTGCACAAGCTCGGCCATCTTGCGCAGGAAGAACTTGTCGATGCGTGTCAAGCTATACAGGGTCTCCACCGTCCACCCGCGGCGCAGGGCCGCCCGCAGCACGAAGAGCCGCTCGGCGTGCGGCCGTTCCAGCTCGGCCGCCAGCGTCGCGTCGTCGTAGGCATCGTAACGGCCGTCCTTGCCGTCGGCGCCAAACCCAAAACGACCCGTCTCCAGTGAACGCAGCGCCTTCTGCAACGCCTGCTGAAAATTGCGGCCGATGGCCATCGCCTCGCCCACCGACTTCATCTGCGTGCCCAGCGTGCTGTCCGCCGCAGGAAATTTCTCGAAGGTAAAACGCGGCACTTTGACGACGACGTAGTCCAGTGCGGGTTCGAAGCAGGCCGGCGTGCTACGAGTGATGTCGTTGCGCAGTTCGTCAAGAGTGTAGCCCACCGCCAGCAGCGCGGCGATCTTGGCAACGGGGAAACCCGTGGCTTTGCTGGCCAGCGCGCTGGAACGCGACACGCGGGGATTCATCTCG
>JAQWBY010000426.1 GCA_028706165.1 Lentisphaeria bacterium
TGCGGCAATTTTGCGCTGTGACCCTTCGTCGCAGGTCTTTTAGGCCGCCCCTTCAGGGCTCTTTTGGGATGGGGCACCTTACCCAGGGCGACGCGCCCTACGGGCGCTTGCCCTGGGCTATCTTAGGACGCACCTTCGGCGCTCAAAACCTTGGCAAATGGTCACGCGAACGGTCACAAGTCAACTCATCGCCAAGCATTGCCGGTACACTAAGTAAAGAGTATCAGACCGATCGGACCAATCAGGTCGCCGGATCGGTCCAATCCGTCCGATCCGTCCGCGAAAAAGCCCCCAAATTCGGCCCGGAAGGCCGCACCATGCATAAATCCTGGTTGAGGCGCCCGGAGGGCGCCGCAACCCAGGGCGGATGAAGCCCAAAAGACCAGCGCCCGGAGGGCGCCACACTCACAACACATTCGCGCAGCCAACAACGGCCGGCAGTAACCATGAGCATTTAACCGTCACTCAACCCAAACTCCCCCGCCCCTGCCCCCCCAGTCCCCCGCAAGCCATTGGAGAGCATGTCATGAAGGGCAAATGCCTAAAGCTGTTGTCGAAGAACAACGTCGACATTTTTGACTACGACGTACCCCGTCCCGGTCCCGGCCAAGTCCTCATTGAGAATGACTACACGGCGATCAGCGCAGGCACCGAACTGGCAAATATCATGATGTTGCCCAACACCTACAACACGCTGCCAGGCTATAGCGGCTGCGGGCGAATCATTGAACTGGGCGACGGCGTGAAGAACGTCCAGCTCGGTGATCGCGTGATTGACAACTGGGGCCGACACATGTCCCACAATGTCAAGAACGCCAACGACCTCACCATGGTCGGCGACGATCGTATCAGCTCGCTGGAGGCGTCCTTCGTGCTGATCGCCACCTTCCCCATGTTCGGACTCCGCCGCACCAGGCTAGAGATCGGCGAATCGGCCATGATCATCGGTCAAGGCCTGCTTGGCCTCTTCGCGCTGCAGTTTGCGGCCCTCAGCGGCGCCGTGCCGGTGATTGTGTCTGACCTCAACCCAAAACGCTTGGAGCTCGCCCGCGAGCTCGGCGCCGACTACGCGTTCTCGCCGGCCGAAGACAACTACGTACAGAAAGTCCTTGACGCCACCGGTGGCAAGGGCGTCGACTGCGTCGTCGAAGTCACCGGCGCAGCCATCGCCATGCGTCAGGCTCTCGAGTGCACCGCGAAGTTCGGCAGGCTGTCCCTCCTCGGCTGCACCCGCATCCCTGATTGCACGGTCGACTTCTATCAGCTCGTGCATAAACGCGGCGTGACCATCGTCGGCACCAACACCACCGCCCGACCACGCGTGGACTCAAGCGGCGGCTTCTGGACCGAACGCGACGAAATGGCCGCGATCCTCAAGTTCCTCGCCAACGGCAAATTCAAGGTCAAGCCCATCATCAGCGACGTTGTCTCACCCGCCGATGCCCACGCCTTCTACCTCGGCCTCATCGAAAGCAAAAACCCCAACGTGGGCTACGCCTTCGACTGGAGCAAAGTGCGCTGACCCCCTGAACAGCCCACGCTGAAAAAGGAAAGCCCACCAGGCGCTTTATGCATCCTGGTGGGCTTTTTCGTTGAAATGTGCCAGGCGGTCTTTATGCCGTCTGGTCACCGCCGATCCGCTTACGCCGGGCAATGAGCCCTGTTCGCCTTCGACGTCATGTCGCGTCGAAATCCGTTACCGGCCTCGGGTGGTCCGGTGCGACTTGTCAGTATCGTGGCGGGGGGATCATACGTCCCGTCGTCCGCGTCTGTTAGTCGTCTTTCCGCGTCAACGAATCGGCAAAAAACTTTCCGTTACTATACTCCTTATTTCGCTGCGGGCGCGGCCTTGCAGCAAGGTTTCTTTTCAGCGTTGGCTTTGGCAGGGCACTCCTTGGCAGCAGCGCAGGCTGCAGCGCCTTTTTTGCACGCCTCGGTGCAAGTGCATTTGCCATCGGCGCCCTTCTTCGGGCAAGCGGCCATGTTCTTGCAGGTGCCGTCGGCGGCACGCATGGCGCAGCCTTTTTGCTCGGCGCAGGCGGGTTTTGCGGCCTTCATGGCGCAGCCTTCTTTAGCTTCGGCGGCCTTCATGGTGCAGGCGCTCTTCGTGGCCTTCATGGCGCAACAGCCTTCCTTTTTCGCTTCCTGTGCGGATGCGGTCATTGCCATCAGCGCCATTGCCATCATCGCAGCCATCATCATGGTACATTTTTTGGTCATGCTTTTCATTGTAGTATCTCCAAATGTTGTTTATGTCAGGTGATTGTGAAAAAACGGTGAGAATCGTCACGCCGGCGCAGTGTCCAGCTCCTTCATTGCGTCGTCACCGGTGTCCACCCCGGCGTGCTATCTCCTTTACTTACAGCTCAATCCGTCACTTCTCTTTACTGCCGGCCTTGAGGCGGTACTCGTACATTGAGTAGCCGACTTCGCGGCTGGCGGCAATCGTTTCCGGATAAGGCGTGTCGGCGATGTCGATAAAGCCAATCTGGTAATTTTCTTCATCCAGACCGCGACCCGTCGTGGCCTCGTCCATGTACTTAAACCAATGGCAACCCACAAAGTTCCGATGGCGAAGCATTCCTAAGACATAATTTTTATAGGCTTCTGCCCGGGCATCCTGACTTTCCACCGGCACCAGTCCGGTATGGAACATGCCGCGATCCAGCGCGCCGAAGTGGAATTCGCCGATAATCAACGGCACGTCGCGACTGCCAGGATACTTGAAGGCCGACACGTCGCGGCGGTACAGATTATAGCAGACGATGTCGCAGTAGGCACCGGCGATGTCAGCCGCGTCCTCATTAACCCAGGCAAAGCGGCAGCCCGCATAGAGCTGGTTCGGTGCAGCGGCCTTGAGCGCATCGCGGACGGTGCGGAAATAGGTCTCGGTGAAGGCACGATTGAATGCGCGCAGGTCCTTGCGCGCGGCGTCATTCAGCTTCACCTCATCGCGATTGGCGCTCATGACCTCCCAAGACGCGAAGGTTGTCTCCCAAGCCGCATTAAGGGCCTGAATGTCGGCATACTGCGCCCGCAGGACTTTGAGCAGCTCCACCTTCGCGGCCTGCTCCGGCGGCGACAATAGCGCGCCGACAGCCAGCGAGGTCACGTCGCCCCAGCTCAGTTCGTTGTGCACGAAGTAGCCGATGCACCACGGGTCGCCAACGCTCTTGCCGCGCTGCTGTGCGATGCCGTTCTCAATCGCTTGGCGGAAACTCGGGTCATAGACATCACTGAATTTGCCCCAGTAGCCCACACTGCCTTCGAGGACCTTGGCACCCCAGGTGCCCACATTGGCAAAGTACGGCGTGCGCTTCTGCAAATAAATGTCCGAGTCGGACCAGTTGGCGATGGTG
>JAQWBY010000427.1 GCA_028706165.1 Lentisphaeria bacterium
CCAACCGGTCCCCGAAGTCCAGGAAGTCCCCAATCAGTCCCTTGTGTCCAAAGCGTCATTCCCCACGGTCCCGAAAGTCCCCACAGTCCCAGCCATGAGTCGTGAGACGTGAGACGTGAGTCCTCGCCCCAGAGCTGCCGCCAACCGGTCCCCGAAGTCCAGGAAGTCCCCAATCAGTCCCTTGTGTCCAAAGCGTCATTCCCCACGGTCCCGAAAGTCCCTACAGTCCCGGCCATGAGTCGTGAGACGTGAGACGTGAGTCCTCGCCCCAGCGCCCCAGCGCCCGCCGCCAATCAGTCCCACTGGTCCCTAGCGTCCCCTAGGACCGGCCAATATCAATCGCTGACCGCTTACTTTTCCTCACAACTCACCGCAGGCCCGTGCTTTTTTTATGCGGATAGGCAGGTATACTTATTCCCAGCTCGTTCCAGCGCCCAATTCATCTGCCCAAGGAAAGGACCGCCCATTATGCAACTGGAAAAAGGCTCGCTTGCGCCGCTCTTCACGCTGAAAGACCATGAGGGCAAGGCAGTCAGTCTGCAGGATTTCAAGGGCCGGAAGGTCCTGGTGTATTTCTACCCCAAAGCCGACACTCCCGGCTGCACCAAGCAGGCCTGCGCCCTTCGCGACGCCTGGCAGCAGCTTAAGACCGCCGGCGTCACCGTTCTCGGCATCAGCCCCGACACCGTCGCCCAGCAGAAAAAATTCGCCGACAAGTTCGGGCTGAATTTCGCCCTGCTCGCCGACGACGACCACGCCGTCGCCGAAGCCTACGACGTGTGGGTAGAAAAATCCATGTACGGCAAGACATACTTCGGCGTGCTGCGCTCGTCGTTTCTCATCGGCGAAGACGGCAAGGTCATTGAGGCCTAGTACAAGATCAGCCCCGAAGACACCGCGCCGAAGGCCCTGGCAGCCGCCGGCAATTGATTGCGCCCTGACGACTCACTGTGCGGGCGCGCCTTGCATCGGCCGGCGCGCCCTGTATCTTTCGTGGTCGCCGGCGGACTGCACCCACGCAGCGCCGGCGCCAAGCAACTCACTGATCGCAAACATTGACGAGGAATGCTGTTATGACTGGCAAGAAGGTGTTGGTTCTCGGCGGCACGGGCGCCATGGGCGTGTATCTGGTTCCGCAGCTGGCCACCATGGGCTATGACGTCACTGTGGTATCGCTGGACGATGTGGTCTCCGACAATCCCCGCATTCACTACGTCAAGGCGAATGCCAAGGACGTCAATTACCAGCGGGAACTCCTGAAAGAGCATTACGACGGCATCATTGATTTCCTGATCTACTCCACGGCCGAATTCCAGGAGCGGCATGAGGTCCTGCTCCGGAACACCGACCATTATTTCCTGCTGTCGTCCTACCGCATCTACGATGGCCACAGCGTGCCGATCACCGAAGAATGCCCGCGACTGGTGGATGCCTCACAGGACACGGAATTCCTGGCCACCGACGACTACTCGCTGAGCAAGGCCCGCGCGGAAAACATCGTCGTGAACTCCGGTTACAAGAACTGGACCATTGTGCGGCCGGCCATCACCTACAGCAAGCGCCGTTTCCAGCTCGTGACCCTCGAAGCACCCATCGTCGTCGGCCGGACCATGCGCGGTCTGCCGGTGATTATCCCGGAAGCGGCCCTGAAAGTCCAGGCGACCATGAGCTGGGCGGGAGACGTCGCTAATCTCTTTGCACACCTGCTCTTCAACCCGGCGGCACTCTGTGAGCGCTTCACCCTGGCGACCGCCGAGCATCGCCCCTGGGGCGAAGTCGCTGAATACTACAAGGACATCATCGGCCTCAACTACATCCCTGTCAGCACGGAAGATTACCTGCAGATTCTCGGCGGCGGCAAGGGCGCCTACTACCAGCTCGCCTACGACCGGCTCTTCGAACGCATCGTCGACAACTCGAAGGTCCTCCGCGTCACCGGCCTGAAACAGGAAAACTTCACGTCCCTGCGTGACGGCCTCGAAAAAGAACTCCGCGCCCTGCCCAAAGACTTCAGCTGGGGCGCGCCCAACGCCACCAGCGCTAACATGGACAAGTACATCCAGCAAAAAGGCCTGTAAGGCCGAAAAACAGCGCATGATGCTCATAAACACCCGGGCCCGCAGGGATATCCTCCTGCGGGCCCGAGTGTTTATACATGGTCTTTTCTGTCGCTTTTAGCGGATTTCGTTGGCGATGACCAGCTTGACGTTATCGATGCGTTTTTGGTTCATCGGGTGGGTCGAGAGGAATTCGCTGAAGATGCCGCTGTCGGGCGACATCTTCTGAAACAGCTCAAACACTTTGACCATCGCATTGGGATCGTAGCCGGCCCGGGCCATATACAGCGCCCCCAGGCGATCAGCCTCGTGCTCCATGGTGCGGCTGTAGGGCAGCAACACGCCATACTTACTGCCCAGGCCATAGCCGGCCTTGAGCAACGTCCCGGCCTGGCCGACGCCGCCGCTGCTCGCCGCCAGCGCCTCGGAGACGAGCGTGCTGCCGGCAGACTGCATGAGCATCTTGGTGACGTTCTCGGAACCGTGCCGTGCCGCAGCATGGCCGTATTCATGAGCGAGGACAGCGGCGAGCTGCTGGTCGTCAGTGATCGTCTTGAGCATGCCCGAGGTGACGAAGACGCTACCGTCAAGCAAGCACGACGCATTGACCTGCTCGTCCTTCTCAAGATAGATATTCAGTGGAAAGGGCTCCGGCAACACCGCATTCACGCGCTGGGCAATCGCCCGCACGCGCTTTTCCTGCTTGGCGTCGCTGTAGAAGGCGCCCTGGGTTTTCATGTCGGCAATCACGGCTTCGCCGATGCGCTTCTCATCTTCGCGGCTCAGGAGAATGATCCGCTTGCGACTGTGCTCCGGCACCACCACATGAAATGCCGCTGGCGATGATTTAGCCTTGAGCAAAACCGCCGTGCCGTCTATGCCCAGGCCCTGCAATTCCGAATTCATCTGTAGGGCGACCTTGAGCGCCGTGCTGCCGCTCTGCCCAACGAGATGACTTAACAGCGTACTGCCACCTTCTGTCATTGGCAGGTTGCACGACTGCCCCAAAACACACAAGGCTCCAACAACCGCCACACGACCAAAATATTGCCAAATCACCAGCTGCCTAGTCATATCTCGATGCTCCTTTGCACTTTGGTTCTTGAGGGCAAATGCCAGCCTGACTAAAGATAGACGGCACCACGCGACAATCAATCGCAGCAGGCCATTTTCCACGCCTTGACCGATCAGACGGATCAGACCGATCAGACGGATCAGACGGATCAGACTGATCCGGCTGCTTGATCGGGCACATCGGGCGGATCATCAGACGGATCAGACCGATCAGACGGATCAGACAGA
>JAQWBY010000428.1 GCA_028706165.1 Lentisphaeria bacterium
GTGAAGTTGGCGGAGATTTTTACCGACCACGCGGTGTTGCAGCGCGGTCCGGCGACGGCGGTATTTGGCACTGCTGATGCGGGCGAAGCCGTGACGGTGCGCGTGGGCGCTGCTGCTGCTGACGCCGTTGCCGATGCTGACGGCCGTTGGCTGGCGCGGATCAACCTCAATGACGTCGGCCCCGGCCCGCACAGCCTAACGGCCAAGGGCAAGAACGAGATTGTCCTACAGGACATTCTGGTTGGGCAGGTGTGGCTGTGCAGCGGCCAGTCGAACATGCAGTTCGGGCTGGTGTCGGCATTGGGCGGCCGTGATGAAATCAAGAACGTGACCAACGACCACCTACGCACGTTCAACGTCAGTTGCGTTGGTGTACCAAAGGCGGCCACGGTGCTCAAGGGCAGTGGCTGGCAGCAGACTATTCCGGCCAACGGCTGGCGCAGCGCCGTGGGCTATTACTTTGCCCGGGAACTGCAACGCGAACTGAATGAGCCGGTGGGTTACATCAACTCGTCCTGGGGCGGCTCTAGCATCGAGTCGTGGCTTGAGCCAGCTACTGCTACCAGGCTGTCAGCCGATGCGCGCGCCGACTGGGAGAAAATCCTCGACAATCTGGCGCAGTACCCCACGCGGCTGGAGCAGTTCCAGCAGGACGTCGCTGCCTGGGAGAAGCAGTACGACCGGGTGGACCGCGAGTCAACGGGCGTGCCGGCAGATGACGCCTGGAAGGCCGCCAATCTGAGCAAACTGCCGGGCAATGGCGCCGGCTGGCTGCGGGCGGTTCTGGACCTGAGCGAGAAGGACGCCGCCGGCAGCGGTTCTCTGAACATGCGTTACAGCGGTGTTCCCGGCAAGTTGTACTGCAATGGCCAGCTGGTTAGGGAACACAGCCTGGCGACGATTGCGACCAACGTCAGCACTTGGGCGGGAATTGACAAGAAGTACCTCCAGCCCGGCAAGAATGTGATTGCCTATCGGTATTTCCGGCCGGCGGGTGACTTCCGGCTGCTTCTGGAGTTGCGCACGGCGGGTGGCACAGTCAAGCCCGCGTGGGAGCACTGCATGGAATACACGTTTGCGGCCAACGCCGAGGCGGAGAAAAGCTATCCGAAGATCTCGACGCGGCCTGAGCCGAACAAGACGCCGACCTTTCTGTACAACGGCATGATTGCGCCGATGAAGCCCTATTCGCTGGCTGGCGTAATTTGGTATCAAGGCGAGACCAACGCCGGCAAGGCCCGCTGGTACCTTGAACATACCGAGCAGCTGGTCTCGCAGTGGCGCGACCATTTCAAGCATGCCGAGCTGCCGTTCTACTGGTGCCAGCTGGCCAACTACATGGCAAAAGTCGACAAGCCGTCCGCGTCCTGCGCTTGGGCGGACTTGCGCGGTGCCCAGACGGCCGCGCAACGCATACCCCACACGGGGCAGGCCGTGCTGATCGACGTCGGTGAATCCGGTGATATTCATCCGCTGGACAAGGAAACGCCCGGCAAGCGCCTGGTGGCGATGGCGCTCAATGACGTCTATGGCAAGGCGCGGCCGAGCCGGGGACCGCAGGCCTCTGGCGCAGTGCTCGTCGACGGGAAGATTGCCGTGAGCTTTGAGAACCTCGAAGGGGGGCTGGTGGCTAAGGAACTGCCGGCACAGTATCCCGTGGCCCTGGTCGACAAGCGTTTTGCAGAACTCAAGCGCAATGCTCCCGGTGGGACACTGGAGGGCTTTGCCGTGCAGGGCGGTGACGGCCAGTGGCAATGGGCCGACGCCGTCATTGCGGGCGACAAAGTCATCGTCGACGCCAGCAAGGTCGATGCGCCCAAGGCGCTGGCCTACGGCTGGGAGAACAATCCGACCTGCAACTTGTACAACCAGGCGGGCTTCCCGGCAGTGCCCTTCAAGGTGACGCTGCCCTAAGCGGCGACGCATGAGCTGCAAAGAGCCGCTGACGGCATCTGCCGCCGGCGGCTTTTTTGTATATGCGGCCATTATTCCGCTGGCGTGGGCGTTATCAGTCCAGTTCCGAGTTGTGGTGAAAACAGGAAAGGGCCTTGTCATGCATACGTTCAGGAATACGCTGTTGTTGCTGGGTGGAGTCGCGGCTGCCGGGGTCGCTGCTGCTGAGATGAAGACGCCGGAGACATCGTCGCTGTTTCGCCGTCATGTCGAGCCGTCGTCGGGAGTGGTGTCGTACATTCTTGATACCCGCATAGCCGAAAATCAGCAGAGTCTCTATTTCACGCAGCAGTCGATGACGGACGACGGGCGCTTTGTGGTCTTCGATATTTCCGGCGGCGAGCGCGGCAACCGCAAGAGCTTCGCGCTGCTTGATTTCCTGACGGACACGCTGACACCGCTTGAGATTCGCGGCAGCATACCGTTTTTGGACACGGTGACGGCCGATCTCTACTGGTTTCAGTCCGATGGTCTCTACCGCATGGCTCTGCGCGCGGAAACGCGTAAAAGCGAGAAGCTCTGCGACGTGCCGGCGGCGTTGCGCGAGGCCGGTAGCAAGGTCCACCGGCTGGTGACGCACACGACCCTCACGAGTGACCGCAAAAAGGCCTTTTTGGACGCGCGCGTCGATGACCGTTTTATCCAGGGCATGCTGACCATTGCCACCGGCGAATTCGAAAAATGGGGCGAGGCGGACTTCCATATCAACCACGGCCAGGTCAATCCCACGAATGAGCGCATGGCGTTGTGCGCCTATGAAGTGAGCTGGACGGACAAGGACGGCGTGCTGCACCGCATCGAAAATATCGACGGCGTCTATCCGCGCCTGCAATTGCTTGAGCCGGGCCAGCGGCGCATGATCCCGCCGCTGTTCAACTACGCGACCCATGAGTACTGGGCGCCGGACGGTAAGGGCTTCTACTACTGCGGCCAGGGCGTGATCTACCATGATCTGGCCACGGACAAGGCCGAGCGGCTGGCCCCGGTGAAGGCCGCGCACGCCGCCATGACCGGCGACAAGCGTTTTTTCACCTACGATTACAGTGTGGGGCCGTGGTATCGCGGCTGCGCCTGGCAAGTGGGCTTTTACAATCGCGAGAGCGGCAAGGAAGTCTTTATCTATCAGTCGTTGCCGGCCTTCAACACCAAGGAGAATCCCAGCACGCTGCATCCCGATCCCCACCCGCAGTTTGTCTGTGGCGAGAAGTACATCATCTGTACCATCAACCACGGCGACGGGCGCATGGACCTGTCCATCACGCCCGTGGCGCAGCTGGCCGACATGACGCGCTGAACAAGGGGCAGGGGGGCTCTGATGGCACCGGTAATCGGTCAGTAACCACCCCGGTGGGGAAAACACCGGGGACAAGTTGCAGGAAACCCACGGCCCGCTGCCG
>JAQWBY010000073.1 GCA_028706165.1 Lentisphaeria bacterium
TGCAACGACTGACGAGCAGTGGCACGACGGAAAATCTGATCCGGGAACTGCGCAACTTCGGCCTTGACGCGAGCAGCCGCAGCGCTTTTCACAAAAATCTCATTCTGCGCGAGATGAAGCAGCTCGGGGCCATCCAGGCGCAGCTTGACGACGCCACCGCGTTGTTCTACGGCGCCTTGATTGACCGCGTTTTCTACGACGACGTCAAGACCGTCCTGCATTACTTTTTTTTCCCCGAGAACAAGACCGACATCAACTATCTGCTGGTTGAATTGCCGCAGCATCCGGCTTTTCCGGTTGATGAATTGTTGCAGGCGCCGAATATTGAGGCCTTTGTGCGGCACCTGCCGGTGGTTGATCCGGAAGATCACCTTGACGACATTGTGCGGCAGCTTGACCGCGACCACGACATGATGACGGCGGAGTGCCAGATTGACAAGGTGCATTACCGCGACCTGCTGCGCCTGGCCGGGCGGACGCCGCTGGACATCCGCCAGGAGGCGGTGCTGGCAGTGCGTCGCAATATCGACATCATCAACGTGACCATCCTGCTGCGGGACGTCTATCTCTATCACTTCGAGCCGGAGAAGATGGCCGGCTATTGGATTGACGACGGCGAGCAACTCAAGCCGGAGGACCTGACGGCGCTGGTGGCTGCCAACGGCGGCGTGGCCCGCACGATACACGGCTTGCCGAAAGACTTCCGGGAACTGCTGGAGCCATTTGCGGCGGCCGAGCTCTATCTGTGCGAGAATGCGCTGTGGAATTACCTGTATCGTTATGTGTATTCGCTGTTCCGGGATTATAATCGCCCCGCCCTGTCCATTGTAGCCTATCCCTTCTTGCTTCGTTTTGAGACCTTGAACATTGGGCGTGTGTACGAGGGGGTGCATTTTGCCATCCCGCCGCGTGACATGCAAGACATGATGATTGGAGTGTGATCATGTTCAGGCCGGTAGAAATGTGCAAAGTGAACATCCTGGTGCTGAGCAAGCACGTCACCGCGATGACCAGGATTCTTGGCCAGCGCGGCCTGGTGCACTTGGTGGACGCCGTGAACCAGTCACGGGGAAAGCTGCTGTCCAATGTCAACCAGGACAAGGACGAGCGCACGGTCGACCGGCTGCTGGAGCGTTGCGACCGGCTGATCGAAGCCCTCGGCGTCGAAAGCGACGCGCGTGCGCCGCAGCTGGAGAACATGGACTTGAAGGACATGGAAGCCCTGCTGGGCAAAATCCACGAGCGCTTCAAGGTCCAGGACGATACGCTCAACAAGCTCATCAGTGATTCTGGCAGTCTCAGTCTGGAAAGCACGCTGCTGGCCGGCTACCCACTGCAGAAAGTGCGGCTGGAGGCGCTGCGCAATCTGTCGCATTTCTACATGATCACGGGGCGCATCGCGCCGTCGGTGCTGCCCAGCGCGAGCATGGTCATGAGCGAACGAGCGCTGTTGCTGCCCGCCGAGGGCAAGGACGGCAACGTGCTGGTACTGTCGTCCCGCAAAAACCGCTGGGCGGTTGAGGAAGAGCTGCGCAAGTTCGGCTTCGCGGCCATTGAGGCCCCGCCGGAAATCAGCGGCAGCGCGGCAGAAGAGCGCCAGCATGTCGAAGACGAACTGCAGAAATTACATCGCCAGCTCGAGGAATGCCGCTTGAGCGTCCTCAAACTCGGCGAAGAATACGGCGGCGTGCTGCTGGCGATGCGGACGCAGCTGCGGGGCCTCAAGGCCGTGCACAGCGCCCAGAAGCATTTTGGCCGCGTATCGCACCTCTACTGCATCTCGGGCTGGACGCCGAAAGACCAGGTTGAGAAAGTGCGCCAGATCGTGGAAGAGAACACGGACGGCGCTGGCGTCGTCGAAGTCATTGAAGCCGGCAACGACGTGCTGGTCCAGGCCGGTTTGGAGACCGTCCCCGTGCAATTCAAGGGCGCGGCGTGGCTGCGGCCCTTCCGTATGCTGGTGACTAATTTTGCCATCCCGCGCTACAATGAGCTCGACCCGACCCTGTTCGTGGGCCTGTCCTTCGTGGTGCTGTTCGGCTTTATGTTTGGCGATTTCGGGCAGGGCGCAGTGCTGGCGCTGATTGGCCTGTGGCTGCATTACAGCAAACGGCGCCTGCCGGAGATGCTGCGGGACGTCGGTTTCCTGCTGACTGCCTGCGGCATCAGTGCGGCGGTCTTTGGGCTGCTCTACGGCAGCTGCTTCGGTTACGAGAACCACGAGATATTTCCACCGCTGTGGCTCAGTCCACTGGCGGAGAAGGACATTCGCAAGCTGCTGCTGGTGGCGGTCGGCGTCGGCATCGTCTTTACGAGCGTCGCGATCATCATCAACATCATCAACCGCTACATGGCGCGACACTATTTTGAGAGTGTCTTTGACCGCTTTGGAGTTCTCGGGCTGTTATTCTACTGGCTGGCGCTGGGCATTGGCATTTCGGTGGCACTGACGGGGCAGGTGTCGGCCTGGCAGCTGGTGGTGCTGGCGCTGCCGCTGGTGCTGCTCTTTGTGGGCAAGCCGGTGCAACTGCTGTTGCAGCACTATCGGCACCATGGCGCCCACCAGAGCGACGATGACGATGAGCACGGCGAAGAGCACGGCAGCCTGCTGGAAGTCGTGCTGGAGTCCTGCATCGAACTGATGGAGACCTTCACCGGCTACATCAGCGGTACCGTGTCCTTTGTCCGCGTGGGCGCTTTTGCCATCAGCCACGCGGCGCTCTGCCTGGCGATTTATTCCATCGTGAACATGCTCAAAGAGCTGCCCATGGGTGGCGCGCTGTCGCTGCTGGTGATCATCTTGGGCAACGTGCTGGTGATCGCCTTTGAGGGCATGGTGGCGATGATACAGGGTGTGCGTCTTGAGTATTACGAATTGTTCAGTAAGTATTTTTCTGGTGGTGGCGTCCTCTACAGTCCTTTCCAGATTGGGGACGGGGCTGCCGAGGCCGCCGAGAAGGACAACAAAGGAGAAAAGAAAGCATGAATCTGCACACGTTCCAAAGGCTCGTCCGCGCCGGCAAAACCGGCTTGTTCCTGTTGGGCCTGGTGACGGCCGGCATGGCCTACGCCAGCGGCGACGCGGCGGTGGCCGAAGCGGCCGCCGGCGTGGCGAAGGCGCCGGTCGATCCCGCGATTTTCTATGCGATTGCCGTGACCATGAGTGTCGGCAGTCTCTCTGCGGGCTTTGCGGTCGGTAAAGTCGGCGCGGCGGCCATGGGTGCCGCGGCGGAGAAGCCGGAACTGCTGGGCAAGGCCATTGCCTTCGTGGGTCTGGGCGAGGGCATTGCCCTCTTCGGCTTCCTGGTGAGCCTCTTCCTGGTCTTCAAGATCTGACGACGACGCGTTCGCGTGACGGCCGTACAGGCATGAGGAGACAGCGAGTATGGGATTTCATATCATCGGCGATGCCGACACCGTGCTGGGCTACCGCTTTGCTGGCCTGAGCGGCGACGTGGTCGAGACGGCCGAAGAAGCCCGCGTGGCATTCAAGGCCGCCATCGCCAACAACCGCAAAGGCGTGCTGCTGATCACCGAGGCTGTCGAAGACATGCTCGCAGACGACGTGACCGCCCACCGCCTCAGCTCAAAACCGCCGTACCTCGCCGTCATGCAGGATATTTGGGGGCCACGCGGCAAACGCCGCAGCCTCCAGGAACTCATCTACGAAGCCGTTGGCATCCGTATCGTCCAAGACAACTAATACGCCCGACCACGACGCCGGAAAACGTTGTCAGCCCCTCCCCCGATCAGTCATCAGTACCAGGGACAGCGCGATGAATCCCCAGGAAGACAAATTACAGGCCGAGATACTCAGCGACGCCAAAACGCGTGCCGAGCGCATTATCGCCCGCGCCAACAATGACGCCGACAAGGCGCTGAAACAGGCCGCCGAGGAAATTGAGCGCAATCGCCAGGAGCGTCTAGCGGAGGCTGCGGCGGAGGCTGAGATGAAATGCCGGTCCATACTGGTTGACATCCAGCAGGAAACGCGGCGGCGCTGGTTGCTGGCCAGCGAGTCGTGTCTGGCGGGTTTTTTGCGCGAGGCGCTGGCCGCGGTTGAGCGCAGCGACGGCATTGACCGTGCGCGGTCGCTGACGCTGCTGGCGCGCGAAGCCCTGGCGGCCATCGGCCCCGGCGACTGCGAGGTCGTGGTGGGCCCCGCAGACGCGGCGCTAGCCACCCCCGAGTGGCTGTCGGCGCAGGCTCGCGAGCTCTTTGGGGCTGACGATGCCAGCCGCTACACGGTGCGGACGGCCCCGGCCCAGCGTGGCGGCCTGATTATCAGCTCGGCGGATGGCCGTCGGCGCTTTGACAACAGCTACGCCGTCCGCCTCAAACGGCTCTGGGATGAACTGCGGACTATCGCCTGCCAGTGATGGCGGCGGCAGGCACCCGATGCGATGCGATGCGACACCCGGCAGCCGGTGACGGCGGCCGCATGAATAGGACCAGCGGAGAAGAACATGCCCGGCGATACAGTGAAACAGAATAGCAACGAGCGCCTCGGTGAGATCACGCGGGTAAATGGCCCGATCGTGGAGGCTCGGCACATGGAACATGCCGGCATGCTCGAAGTAGTCGAAGTCGGCGACCTCCATTTGATTGGCGAGGTCATTCGAGTGCGCGGCAACGCGGTGACCATCCAAGTCTATGAGAACACCAGCGGCGTGCGCCCCGGTGAAGCGGTGCGTTGCAGCTCCCGCCCCTTGTCGGTGCGGCTGGGCCCGGGACTACTGGGTACGATTTACGACGGCATTCAGCGGCCGCTGGACCGCATTGCGGCGCAGAGCGGCGCGATGATCGCGCGCGGCGAAAAGGCCGAGCCGCTGGACACGGAGAAGAGCTGGCATTTTCAGCCGTTGGCGGCAGTCGGCCAGCGCCTGCAGGCGGGCGAGCCATTTGGGGAAGTCCAGGAGACGCTCAGCATCCTGCACAAGATCATGGTGCCGCCGGGTATCAGCGGCGAGCTGCTGAGCATCGCGGCCGAGGGCGATTATCGCGGCACCGAGACGATTGCGACCCTGCGTGATGCCGATGGCCGCGAACAGCCGCTGTCCATGTTCCAGTATTGGCCGGTGCGGGAACCGCGGCCAGTGCGCGCGCGCCTGCAGATGGCCCAGCCGCTGCTGACCGGCCTGCGCGTAATCGACACCTTCTTCCCCATCGCCAAAGGCGGCGCGGCGGCGATTCCGGGCGGTTTCGGCACGGGCAAGACCATGACCCAGCAGGCGCTGGCAAAGTGGTCCAACGCGCAGATCATCGTCTACATCGGCTGCGGTGAACGGGGCAATGAAATGACCGAAGTCCTGCGGGAATTCCCCGAGCTGATCGACCCGCGCAGCGGTCGGTCGCTGATGGAACGGACCATCCTTATCGCCAATACCTCAAACATGCCCGTGGCTGCCCGCGAAGTGAGCATCTACACGGGCATCACCCTGGCCGAATACTACCGCGACATGGGCTACGACGTCGCCATCATGGCCGACTCGACGTCGCGTTGGGCAGAAGCGCTGCGCGAACTCTCCGGCCGCCTCGAAGAAATGCCGGCGGACGAGGGCTTCCCGGCCTACCTGCCGGCGCGCCTGGCGGGCTTCTACGAACGCGCCGGCCGGGTGGAGACCCTGCAGGGCAGCGAGGGGTCAGTGTCCGTCATCGGCGCTGTATCGCCGCCCGGTGGCGATTTCTCCGAGCCGGTGACGCAGCACACCAGCCGCTTCATCCGTTGCTTCTGGGCACTGGACCGGGACTTGGCCAATGCCCGGCATTACCCGGCGATCAGCTGGCGCAACAGCTATAGTGAGTACCTGGTCGAAATTGCCGACTGGTGGAAGAACCACGATCACAACTGGAAGAACAACCGCGATATCCTCATGGACATCCTCCAGGAGGAAAGCAATCTCCAGCACATCGCCAAGCTGGTCGGGCCGGACGCCCTGCCCGACTCGCAGCGCCTGACCCTGTTTACCGCCGAGATCATCAAAAACGCCTTCCTGCAGCAAAATTCCTTCGATGACATCGACATGTACTGCTCGCCGGAGAAACAGAGCTGGATGATGCGGCTGCTGGTGAAATTTGCGACGCGGACGCTGGTGATCATCCAGAAGGGGGCGACACTGGCGGACATCCACAGCCTGCCCGGCTTGGAACGGCTGATGCGCATGAAGAGCGAAATCAAGAATGACGACACGCAAACCATGGCAGCGCTGGAACAGCAGATCAGCACTGGCTTGGATGCATTGGAAAGGAGCCTCCGCGCATGAAGATGGCCGGTCTCGAATACTGCGGGGTAAAGAATATCGACGGCCCGCTGGTTTTTGTCGACGGCGTCAGCAATGTCGCCTATGACGAGCTGGTTGAGATCACGGCGCCGAATGGCGAGCTGCGTCTGGGCCAGGTGCTGGACGTGACGTCCCACAGCGCAGTGGTGCAGGTCTTCGGCGGTTCGGACGCGTTGTCCCCGGCCGGCACCCGCACGCGCTTTCTAGGTTCGTCCCTGCGCATACCGGTAAGCAAGGACATGCTCGGGCGCATTTTTGACGGTCTGGGCCGCCCGAAGGATGGCCTGCCGCCGCTGGTGCGCGCTGAACGACGCGACGTGAACGGCCTGCCGGTGAACCCCTACGCGCGGGAATACCCGCGAGATTTCATCCAGACGGGCATCTCGGCGATTGACCTGATGAACACGCTGGTGCGTGGGCAGAAGCTGCCGATCTTCTCCGGCAACGGCCTGCCCCACAACCGCATTGCCGCGCAGATTGCCCGGCAGGCCAAGCTGCTCAACGAGGACGTGGATTTTGCCATCGTCTTCGCAGCCATGGGCGTGAAGCACGACGTCGCGCGTTTTTTCATTGACTCCTTCGAGCAAAGTGGCGTGCTCAACAACGTGGCGATGTTCCTAAGTTTGGCAGACGACCCGTCGGTAGAACGGCTGATCACCCCGCGCTCGGCCTTGACTCTGGCCGAGTACTTGGCCTTTGACGAGGGCATGCACGTCCTGGTGCTGATCACCGATATGTCCAACTACTGCGAATCCCTGCGCGAAATTGCGACGGCGCGCGGCGAGATTCCCAGCCGCAAGGGCTACCCCGGCTACCTCTACAGCGACTTGGCGTCCCTCTACGAACGCGCCGGGCGCCTGCGCGGCGGCGCCGGCAGTATCACCCAGATGCCGATCCTGACCATGCCCAGCGACGACATCTCCCACCCCATCCCGGACCTGACTGGCTACATCACCGAAGGCCAGATCGTGCTTGAGCGCGACATGTTCCAGCGCGGCATCTACCCGCCGGTGGCGGGCCTGCCGTCCCTGTCGCGCCTGATGAAGGACGGCATCGGCAAAGGCCGAACGCGGGACGACCACCCGCATGTCGCCTCGCAGCTCTTCGCCGCCTACTCGAAGGTCAAGGACGTGCGCGCGCTCGCTTCAGTCATCGGCGAGGAAGAACTCAGCCCGGTGGACAAGCTCTTCGTCAAATTTGGTAACGCCTTTGAGAGCCGCGTGGTGGCCCAGGGCGAATACGAGAACCGCAGCATTGAGCAGACCCTCGCCTTAGGCTGGGACGTGCTTAAAATCTTGCCACGGGCGGAGTTGCTGCGGTTGAGCGAAGAAGAGCTCAAGCAGTACTACGACCAAAGCAACACCGCCACGACGGTCTTCAAGCCGTGAACAGCGTGTGTGATCAGGAAAAAATAGCATGAGCCGTCTGAACATCGCCCCAACCAAGAGCAACCAGCTCAATCTCAAGCGCAGTCTGAAAATGACCAGCGAGGGCTTTGCCCTGTTGGAGCAGAAACGCGAGATCTTGGTCATGGAGCTGATGCGGCTCCTCGACCGCGTCAAAGTCGTGCAGCAGGAGCTGGCCCAGCGTCGGCAAAAGGCCTATGCGACACTGCGCAAAGCCGCATCCCATAACGGCTACTATCACATGCGCAATATCGCCAATGGCATAAATTACGAACATGATGTACATTCTGACACGCGTGTCGTGGCCGGCATCCGTATTCCGACGCTGAGCGTCAAACAGGGGGCCTTCCGCTCGCAATACGGCTTTGCGGACACGGACTCGCTCGTAGACCAGACCATGATTGACTTTCTCGCGCTGCTGGAAAGCGCCGGCAAACTCGCCGAGCTCGAAACCGCCGTGTGGCTGCTGGCCCGCGAACTGAAAAAGACCCAACGCCGGGTCAATGCTCTTGAACATATTTTCATCCCGAACTACAAAGATACCCTGCGCTACATCGGCGAGGTCCTCGAAGGCAAAGACCTTGATTCGTTTTTTACCATGAAGATGGTCAAAAAGCGCCTCGCCGAGGCCGCTGAAGCCGCCGAAGCCGCCGAGCAGGCGCAGTTGCGCGACAGCGACGCACCGGACACGACGCCATGAACCGCCCCGGAGCACGGCATCGTGCCGAACAGCAGCAACAAGTTGGAGGCCGATGATGTTATTTGGACGCTCGCAGAAGAACGGCAAGAATGATCAGTCGGCGGGTGAGGACCAGCCCGCGCCGGCTGCGCCGGCAGTCATGCGACGGGCATTGTTGGTTGTGGACGGCTCACAACCCTCACAAGACGCGGCGCAGTTCGCGGTCGGTCTGGCGGCCAATCTGTCCTGCGAGTTGCTGGCGGCGTTCGTCATTGACGTCGCCGTGATGGACTACCTCATGCAGCTGCGCATCTTCGTCAAGGAAGAACGCGAAGAGTTCGAGGATGACCTGGAGCGCAAGGGCCGGCGTGTGCTGATCCACGTGCAGGACGCCGGCGCCAAGGCCGGTGTCGAGGTCGAAACGATCATGTGCAAGGGCCGCTTCCACCAGAGCATCCTCCAGCTGGTTGCCGAACGCAAGGTCGATGCAATCATCATCAGCGGCTGGAAAGACAGCTCCGTGCAAAAAGACCTATCCAGCGTGGAAAGACAGCTCGTCCTTGACCAGGCCGATTGCCCCGTCATCGTCGTCAAACGCCAACACGAACGCGAAGGCGTGAAAATCCGCGCCCAGGGGTAATCGGTCAGTGACCACCCCAGTGGGGAAAACACCGGGGACAATTTGCAGGAAACCCACGGCCAGTCGCCGCCCGACCATTCGACTTTGATTTCCGCCGACCTTTGCGGCAGCGGGTTTCATAGGAGTAATCGACAGCAATCGATAGCAATCGATAGCAATCGACAGCAATCGACGCACGCATCCCTTTGCGGCATCGGTTTCATAGGAGTCTGGACGTGCTTGGCCAATGCGGCGCCCTCCGGGCGCAATTCCAAGTTGCTGTCACACCACGGGTTGCGGTGCCCTCCGGGCGCCTCACCCCGGGATATGCATGGTACGGCCCTCCGGGCCGAACTTGGCCGCCCTGGCATTTTATTGCCGCGAAGCGGCAGAAGCGCTGAAAGCGTGCGCCGCCCTGGGTAGAGCGCCAATGATGACTGTGTTCCTCGGCCTCTTTGGCCCCAGTCGGCGAAGCTGACTGGGGCCAAAGAGGCACTGGAACCTGAGATTTCCGCCGACCTTTGTGGCAGCGGGTTTCATAGGAGTGATTGATCATGGCGGTCTCAGAGAACGACTGAGACCATGGGGACACCTTGGCGGCTGCGGCACTGGGGCGAGGACTCACGGACTCATGAGGCATGGTCCCATGGATTGGACCGTGGGGACTTTCTGGACCATGGGGAAGAACGCCTTGGCCCCCGGGGACTGATTGGCGGACTGCTTGGACGCCGAGGACTGATTGGCGGCGTCCACGGTGTCCATGGTGTCCATGGTGTCCATAAAAACGCCCAGCTGCTCTCCTCAGTGTTCGGTGAGGAGCTTGACAAGTTCCTCGGCGGAGATGGCCCCGGGGGTATCGCTGCCAGCGAGGAGCTGGTCGGCCAGGTCGCGTTTATACTGGTGTAGTTCGAGGATTTTTGCCTCGATGGTGTCCTTGGCGATGAGCCGGTAGATGGTGACGGCCTTGGTCTGGCCCAGGCGGTGCGCGCGGTCAGACGCCTGGTCTTCCACGGCGGGATTCCACCACGGATCAAGATGCACGACGTAATCCGCCGCGGTGAGATTGAGGCCGAGACCCCCGGCGCGGAGACTGATGAGGAACAAATCGCTTTTGCCGGCCTGGAATGCCTCGACGGCGGCGCTGCGGTCTTTGGTACTGGTGCTGCCGTCGAGATACTGGTAGCGCACGCCCTTTTCGTCAAGCAGCGGTCGGATGAGATCGAGGTGCCGGACGAACTGGCTAAAGACGAGGGCCTTGTGACCGCCTGCGAGCAACTCGGCGAGCAACTCGGCGAAGGCGCCCATTTTGGCACTGGGGATGTCCAGGCCAGCCTGGACGAGCCGGGGGTTGCAGGCGGCCATCCGCAGCTTGGTGATGGCCGCGAGCACGCGGATGCGCAGCTGCGTGGTGTTCTCTTCGCGGTGCGGTGACACCTCTGCGATCAGCTCGCGGCGCAGGGCTTCGTAGAAGGCCCGTTCGCTATCCGACAATTCGACGTAGAGGGGTATTTCGGTCTTGGGCGGCAATTCGAGCAGCACCTGGTCTTTGCGGCGGCGCAGGAGGAAAGGCCGGAGCAACGCGTTGAGCTGCTGGGCGGCGGCGCGATTGTTCTCTTTTTCGATGGGTGCGGCGAAGCGTTTCTGGAAGCTGTCGCGACTGCCGAGGAGGCCGGGATTGATGAAGTGGAAGATCACCCACAGCTCGTTGAGGTTGTTCTCCACGGGCGTGCCGGTGGTGACCATGCGGAACTGGGCGTTGATTTTGAGGGCGGCCTGTGAGCGTTTTGCCTGGTAGTTCTTGATGGCCTGCGCTTCATCAAGGACGGCAATGCGCCAGCGGACTTTCTGGAAGGCGGCATTTTCGCTTTGCAGGAGCCCGTAGCTGCAGATGAGGACCTGCCCGGGGCCCATGTCAGCCAGCTGCTGCTGGCGGTCGCCGTTGCCAAAGATGGACACCTGCAACGACGGTGCAAAACGCTGGCATTCGAGGAGCCAGTTGTGGCAGACGGAGGTGGGGGCAATTACCAGCGCCGGGCCTTCCGGGGCCTTGCTGAGGATCATGGTGATGGCCTGGAGGGTCTTGCCCAGGCCCATGTCATCGGCCAAACAGGCACCGGCGCCCCACGCGTCGAGACGGCTGAGCCAGGTGAAACCCTCGCGCTGATAGCTGCGCAGACGCGACTGGAGCTCCACCGGCAACGCCGGAGCGAGCTGCATGGCCGCGGCGATGGCGCCGACGTGCTGCTGCCAGTCAGGACTGCGTTCAAAACCACTGAATTCGGCCAGCAGCTGGTCCGCGACGGGTAGACTGAAACGGTGCAGGCGAAAATGATCGCCGCGCAGCTCGCCGAGATTCTGCAGCTCTTCCAGGCGGTTGCGGAAGTTGTCGGCCAAGGCGATGACCTGGCCGTCTGCGAGCGTGATGTAATTACCCTGGCGATTCTTGGCGGCGTGGAGAATTTCTTGCAGGGACAGCGTGAGATTTTCGTTGACGCGGACTTCGCCGTTGATGGCGAACCAGTCATTCTGGCGCTGGCTGCGCAGGACGAGGTCCTTCATGGTGATGGCGCGGCTGACTTTCAGGCGCGATCCCTCCGGCCATTGGATTTGGCAAAGACTGGCGACGTCGTGGAGTTGCAGGGCGAAGTCGTAACAGGCCATGGGGTCGGTGATGGTCCAGGCCCAGTCATGCGGTCCCGTCGCCGCATCCTGCAGCGCGGGGCAGGATGCGAGGATTTGCTGTGCGAGCTCGCGTTCGCGTTCGACGTCACGCCGGATGCGCTGCTGTCGGCCATTGTCGTTGACCACCAATTCGCTGGGGCCAGTCGCTGGCGGGTAGAAGCGGCCGATGTCTTTGAACGGCATGAAAAGCAGCTCGGCCTTGAGGCCCTGATCCACTGGCGCCAGGCGTAGATAGGGCATCTCGGCGGCCTTAGCCGTGGCGCAGCGAAGGACGTCCAGGGGGATGTCTGACAGCAGCATGAAGTCGCCGCTGAGTTTGTCAAGCAGATCGGGCAGGTTTCGTTGCGCTTCTGGTGGCAGAACGAGCTCTTCGCCGAGGGCTTCGGCGAGGCGGACATACTGCTCATTGAAGCTGTAGACGCGCAGGGCCGCGTCGCTGTCCTTGGCGATGACGATGTGGCCAGGTGATGGCGGCGCCGGCACCAGTCGCAGGCAGAATTGGTCTGCGAGATTGCGAATGTGCAAGTAGGGCTGGCAGCGCACGCAGCTGATCGGCGACGACTTCTGTTCATCCCAAAAAAGCAGGGGATGACCGACGAGGGCCTTGATGGCCTCCTGGCAGACGAAAGAACTGGGGTTGCTCTCCAAGACGCCAGGTTGTTCCTGCAACGACTTGCTGATGACATTACAGGCCCAGAGATCTTGAGCGCTGAGGTAGTCCGGCCAGATGCCAGTCTGGGCGCATTTGCTGAGCGGAAAGATCCGTCCTTTGCTCCACTTGCCGGTTTTGGTCTGGCGCTGTTCCATGGGCTTGATGCTGATGACGCCCGTTGTTTCGTCGGCAAAATCGAGGAACCACACCAGGCGGCTGCGGGCGTCGGCCACGGGCTTCTTCAGCAGCTCTTGCAAGCGCTCCATGGCGGCCAGCCAGGGCGGCTGGACCTCAACGCAGTCGAGGATGCAGAGGACGCTGGGGTCGGGCGCGGCGGTGCCGGTCCGGGGCGCCGCGCCGGGCGTCCAGCCGGGCTGCAGGCGGCGTTGGAGTTCTCGACATTGGTCGGCAACCCAGGCGTAGCCCTGCTCTTCGGCGTTTTGGGCGATGGTCTCGGCGCGTTTTTGCAGCCCGTCACCGAGACTGCCCTGCTCCCAATAGTCGCAGATCAGGTGGAAGAAGGCCGGGAGGCCGCCGTTACGGCGGGCCGGATCCCAGGGCATGACCTCCACGCGGTTGATGCGCTTGCGGATGTAGGCGAGCAGATGCGTGTACACGGAGGACCAGCTGCTGATCCGGCTGCCCAGCACAGCGTTGTTCTCTGCCGCCGCCAGCGAACTGCCGGTGTTGTCTTTGATGAAGGCGAAAATGAGGAAGATACCGCCGACGGTCTGAAAGTAGTAATCCGGGGCACTGTCGCTGTGCCTGATGCTGTAGAGGGTGTCGATGAACATGCTGATGGCCTGGGAGTTGCGGCCGCGGATGAAGGCCAGCCAAGCCAGACGCATCTTCTTGGCCTCGCCATCGCAGGCGGCGAGGATCTTTTCGGCGTCGCTGAACTGCCCGCGCAGGATCAGCCAGTCCGCGAGGGGAAACAACGCCGCCTGGGGCAGATGCGGGGCGATTTTCAGGAGGCATTTGAGGAAGCACGGGGCGTTGCGCAGTTGGGCGATGAGCCGTGGTATGACCTGCCAGGCGCAGATGGCCAGACGATCAGGAGAGAGATTCAGGACCCAGTCGTCATCCAGCTGCGGCAGGATGAACTGGAAGGCTTCGCCGGTGGCGAAGCCTTCCGGGTAGTTCTGGCTCAGGCTGTTGAGGCTGTTTTTGATCAGGTCGGCATTGCCGGCGTAGAAGGCGTTGCGCAGATCGCGGGCCAGGCGCAGTTGGCCCTGCTGGGCATCGGCCTGGCTGGCGAGGACGCGGGCGACGACGTCGGCCACGGCGGCGTGTTTGCGTTGGCCAAGGAACGCCCGGGCGTTGACTTCACTATACTCGTCGCGATTGACGCAAAAGCCGTCGCTGCAAAGTACGAGGGTGTAGTTTTCGGCCTGACTGATGAGTTTATGCCAGGCACCCGTGGGCAGCCCCGCCAGTTTCGGGAAAAACTGCGCCAGGGCTTTGCTGAGCTGTTCGAGGTCGTCAATCCGTGTCGGGTGCTGGATTAAGGCGAGCAGGATCCGGAGCTCTTTGAACGTGCTACTGAGAAGATCATCCATGAATGGGACTACCTGCCAGACGGGCTAGTGCTGCAAAGCGGCGGGAA